>CAYFJI010000004.1:0-50432 GCA_964343365.1 uncultured Acidiferrobacteraceae bacterium | reverse complement strand
ACACCTGAAGTCCCAGGCAATAAGTCAGTAGCATTCGCAGTTGTTGCTTGCGAAGTTTGCGTCATTGATTCTCTTCTCCTTGCTCCCTAGGTTACCAGAATGAGTATAAATAGGACCAACCAAACCAGCAAAAGAAAATGCCAATAAATAGCGCATAGCTCCAAAATCATACGCATTCGAGCAAAATTCCCTTTACTATGCACTCGCATCACTGCACGAATCCAAGCTATAAGTCCGCCAATTAGATGCAAGCCATGTACAGCAGTTAACATATAAAAAAATCCGTTTGAAGGATTTGAGTCAATAAAATAACCAAGCTGAGCGAGTTGGCGCCACGCAAGCCACTGACCAACTAGAAATACAATTGCGCAACCACCTCCGAAATACAACCCAAATCTCATAGCTTCCTGATTAGAATGCCTGGCCGATATCATCGCCCACTGCATAAAAATACTTCCTCCAATCAAAACGACTGTATTTAACCAAAGAAGGGCTGGTATAGGAAGAGATTGCCAATCAGAGTACCCCATACGAATAAAATAAGCTGCGATAAATAAGCCAAAAAGTACGGATGCCACGCCTATGAACGCACCTAGAGCAACTTTAGGCGTCGATCCAGACAGACCTTTTGAATTAGCTACAACCCCTCTCTGTGTTATCCAAGGCTTAGCTGTTAATTGCTCTTTGAGACTCATAAAATTCTTTTATCTTCTTCCAATTTTTAAGTCATTACCTATTTAACCTGCTCGTACCTCTCCAGTCTCGCCATTTGCAGGAACATTCTGAGGAATAAAATCTTCTTTAGCTCCTGGCACACTATAATCGTAAGCCCATCTATAAACAGACGGTAACTCCTTACCAAAATTACCATGTGTAGGAGGCGTAGTACTCGTCTGCCATTCAAGTGTCGTAGCGCCCCATGGGTTATCTCCCGCAAGCCTACCACGTCGAGTACTAATAACTAGGTTGTAGATAAAAACAAGTTGAGTTGCTGCTACAATCACAGCTGCTATTGATATTCCAGCATTCAAAACTTGTGCGGACTCAGGAATCCAGTCCGGCAAGCCAGTAGAACCCTCATTAGCGTAGTAACGTCGTGGTACACCCATTATGCCAAGGTAATGCATCGGATAATAAATGCAGTAAAGTCCGACAAATGTAACCCAAAAATGAAACTTACCCATCGACTCATTTAACATACGACCAGTGATCTTTGGGTACCAATGATAAACAGCTCCAAAAACAGCTAAAACCGGGGATACAGCCATTACCATGTGAAAATGTGCAACCACAAAATACGTATCCGATAGCGGAACATCTACTATAACGTTACCCAAAAATATACCGGTCAGCCCGCCATTTATGAAAGTAAAAACAAATCCTATTGCGAAAAGCATCGGCACTGTAAGACGGATATTACCTCGCCAAAGAGTCAGAACCCAGTTATATACTTTAATAGCAGTTGGCACAGCAATGATTAATGTAGTCGTTGCAAAAAAGAAGCCAAAATACGGATTCATGCCGCTTACATACATATGGTGGGCCCATACGATGAAACTTAGCCCTCCAATTACAACAATAGCCCAAACCATCAAGCGATAACCAAATATATTCTTTCTGGCATGCACGGCAATTAATTCAGAAATTATGCCGAAAGCTGGAAGTGCAACTATATAAACTTCGGGATGACCAAAAAACCAAAACAAGTGCTGAAATAAAATTGGACTGCCGCCAGAATAATCTAAGGTTTGACCCATCGAGACAATTGCAGGCATAAAAAAGCTGGTTCCCAGGACATTATCCAAAGTCATCATTATTGCGGCAACAAATAACGCTGGAAAAGCAAATAAGGCGAGTACAGTGGCAGTAAATATTCCCCATACCGTCAGTGGCATGCGCATCAGTGTCATACCACGAGTTCTTGCCTGAAGGATAGTGACCACATAATTTAAACCGCCCATTGTGAAGCCAATCACAAAAACTGCCAGCGACGCTAACATTAATAAGATACCCCATTCAGCTCCCGGTGTTCCCGGTAAAATAGTCTGTGGTGGGTAGAGAGTCCAACCTGCTCCTGTGGGTCCACCTGGAACAAAGAAGCTGGCTAGCAACAGTAAAACAGCAAATAAATAAATCCAAAAACTAATCATATTGACATACGGAAATACCATATCTCGCGCACCTACCATTAACGGAATCAAGTAATTCCCGAAACCACCAAGGAATAGTGCCGTTAGTAGATAAATCACCATGATCATACCGTGCATAGTGACAAACTGAATATAAGCATCCGGCGTAATAAAAGAAAAGACTCCTGGAAATCCAAGCTGTAATCGCATCAGAATCGAAAGAATAAGAGCAATTAACCCGACGGCCATTGCAGTGATCGAGTATTGCAGTGCAATTATTTTTGCATCTTGGGAAAAGACATATTTTCCTAGCCAAGTCTTTGGATGATACAACTCCTCTTCTTGTACCTCTGCTGGTGGTACATAATCGACTGCATCATGTGCAACATCTGTTATAGCCATGTCAAATACCCTTGCTTTCTAGTTTCTAAATACCCAAATAATTTTTTTGGGCTTTGCATGCAAATTTTCCAAATTCATTTCCACTGTTTCATAAACTCTTTATATACGCTACGAGTGCAGCCAACTGATCTTCGTCCATTTGATAGGCCGGCATTATAGGCGGATAACCAGCAACTATAGTTGCGTTAGGCTCAACAATCGATTCTATCAAAAATTGATCATCCACAAGCACCATCGATCCATCAGCCAAGTTTTCCATTTTTCCATCGAGATCTTTCCAGGTTGGCCCCACTCCAGGCGCTCCATCTAAGCTATGACATCCGATACAACCTTGACTCTGTGCAAGTTGACTACCCTGCTCGATAGGTGTTAATCCATTTGAAGCGACCTGCACATTTTGCGTGTCCGCAAAAGTTGGCTGGGTCGCTAACCATGCATTAAAATCTTGCTCTTCTTCGAGTACCATAAAACTACGCATATTGTAGTGCGCTGATCCACAGAGTTCAGCGCAAAGCACATCGTAACGTCCTGCCCTAGTGGGTGTAAACCAAAAATAAGTGATCATACCTGGAACAAGATCCATCTTTGCCCGAACTTGAGGAACGTAGAAATCATGCAAAACATCTTGGGATCTCAGAAGCATTTTAACCGGCCGATCAAGCGGTAAATGCACTTCTGAACCATTCACTAACACATCGTCTTGTCCGTTAGGATCATCGGGATTCATACCAAATGGATTCTGAGCATCGATATGACGCGTATCCACAGTACCTAGAATTCCATCATCACCAGGATAACGATATTTCCAAGACCATTGTTTCCCAACAACTTCAACTAAATGAGCATCCTCTGGAACCTCAACGTACTTCGCCCATACAAAAAGACCTGGAGCTAACATCGCAACAACGCCAACAGTTGTAAACGCTGTTAACCACCATTCGAGTCGCTTATTCTCTGGCTCATAATCCGCTACACGATCTTTGCGATATCTATATTTATAAACACAATAAGCAAGAAAGAGATTCAATGCAACGAACACAAAACCGCATACTATGAATGTAATAGTCAAGGTGTCGTCGATGAAGTCCCAGTTAGATGCTATAGGAGTAAGATACCAAGGGCTTAGGAAATGAAAAAGCACCGAGCCTATTACCAGCAGAACCAAAATGATTGCCAGCGCCATACTGTTGTATTCCTCGAAAAAAATTATAATGTTCTGGATCGCCTAACAGTCAATTAGACTATCCTCTTTAGGGACGAATAAGCTTTAAGTTAAATATAACAAGCTGATCCAAAAACACTTTTCGGTTGCTTTCTGCAACTTCTTCATCCCCTACCACTCTTATTACCCCCCTATTTTCCCATAGCGGTTCGTTTACTTCAACTTTACTGTCATGCAACAACCTCAGGGCACCTATACATGTTCTTTATTATCAATCTCAAAAATTCGTATTCCAACAGCTTCAAACCAGTCTAAGGAGGTTAGAATGCAGCCTAAAGACACTTTTTGTTATAACTTAGACTGCCCGAAACCCAATATGTTAGAACATAACCCTCTTAAACACGTTATTGCTACTACAGTGATTAAATCCATGGAATGACTTCACTAGAACACATTTCAAACCGATTATCAGACTATTTTGCCCTATTGAAGCCACGAGTTATGTCTCTTGTCATTTTTACGGTAATTGTAGGCATGTTTCTCGCTCCAGGAGAATTAGGTCTAGTAATGTCCATAGTATCCATAATTTCTGTTGCAGTGGGAGCTGGGGCAGCAGGGGCAATCAACATGTGGTACGACCGGGACATGGATGCGCAAATGCAACGAACCATGCATCGTCCTCTTCCATCTGGCCGATTGAAGCCAATTGAAGCACTGTTGACCGGAATAATACTTTCCATTGCTTCAGTAGCTGGTCTCGCACTATGGGCTAATTATCTTTCAGCCACATTGTTAGCTGTAACAATACTTTACTACGTAATCATTTATACCATATGGCTGAAGCGCCGAACTCCTCAAAATGTTGTAATTGGTGGAGTTTCCGGCGCACTACCACCAGTGATCGGCTGGACGACGGTAACAGGATCCATTGACTTGATTGCAGTGTTTCTTTTTCTGGTTATTTTTCTTTGGACACCGCCACACTCGTGGGCTCTCGCGATTTTAAAACAGGACGATTATTCTGCAGCCTCTGTGCCAATGCTGCCTGTCACATCGGGAAGAAGAAGCACAGCGTTACAAATTGGGATTTATAGCTTTTTATTAGTTCCGACTACCCTATTACCCCTTCTACTGGATTTTTCAGGCTGGCTCTATGCAATAGTTGCTATTTTACTCGGAATCAGATTTTTACTACATTCTTGTCGTCTAATCCAAGTACTTGGTAAACCTGCAATAAAAACTCTGGACATTGATCGTGCGCGTATTTTGTTTATCCACTCGATTCGCTATCTTTTCCTAATTTTCTTGGCGCTCGTTATCGATAAAATTATACCAATTCCGTTTATGTAAAAAAAATGAGCCTTGTGATAGCGATATTTTAGAGCTTGGCCACTACCTACCCATTGCAACTGGAATATCGTTACTTGTCCACACACGATTTTTTGTCGCAAGCCCATAAACAATTTCCCAAGTAACGGGCAAACGCCCCGCCTGATTACGATATTTTTTGTAGGCGCTGGCCACCGAATTATATTTGGATGTACCCATCAAACCTTTTTGGCGATCAACTCGGGCATTAGTAGCACCGATATTTCTGAGTTCACCTATTAATTGAGAGAAATCAGTGTATGTCGTATAAGTTCTATCGGTATCAATAATGGGCTCAGAGAATCCCGCGACCATTAAGGCATCCCCAATATCATGCATGTCATAAAAATCATGTACATGAGGAAAATCATCAATTTTAGACCAAATAGATCTAAGCTCAGACAAGCTACCTTGACCCAAAGTTGTAAAAAAGAAATTGCCACCAACTTCTAGAACTCGCGCAATCTCAGAAAGGGCTTTAGAAAGATCGCACCAATGTAATAACATGTTTGAAATAATCATAGGCACTGTTTCATTTGCGAAAGGCAACTTTTCAACCGACGAAACTAATACTCTAGACGCGGGATCTATTTTGAGAGACTCAGATGCCATGGCAAATGAAAGATCTATTTCTAAAACTGATGCGTTTGGAAATTTTTTACGAAGATCCCGACCGATGTAGCCAGTTGCCGACCCGATGTCTATAACTATATTTTCTGACGGTTCAAAGAAATTGAGTCGACTCAAGAGTTCATCTGCTACCTTTTTCTGCAAGGAAGATACGTCATCATAGTTCTCCGCTATGCGGCTAAATTGTTTTTTTATTGCGAAGCGGTCAAGTATGAAGTTCATTTAATTGATCTGCTACGTTATGTATTGCATAAAATTTTAAAAAATGAATGTGCATCCGAGATATAGATGCAGAATATCTTACTATGTTTAGCTATATACCTCTAAAATGATGTGCAGTCTATAATAGAATTAAGCAGCTAGTTTAAGCTCAAGTTGAAATGCGCTCTATTACACCATCGGTAGATTAAGATATCCGAAAATTTATAGCATAAAGTCGAAAAAAATAAGGATCGAAAATCAGATGTTAAGAATTGCTCTCACTGGCGGAATCGGTAGCGGTAAAACAACGGTTACTGAATACTTCCGAGATCTCAATGTAATTATCCTAGATGCAGACGAAATTTCTCATAAATTAACAAAAAAAAATTCTTTAATTCTCGGGAAAATTGAAGAAACTTTTGGGCGTAGGGTTATGAATACTGATAATAGTTTAAACCGTAATTTGCTTCGAAAACTGGTCTTTAATAATGTTGAATTAAGAAGACAATTGGAGGCGATTCTTCATCCCGCAATTCAGCAAGATATGGAATCAACTGCTCAATCCATAGAGGATCCGTACTGCATTTTCAGTATACCTCTTCTCATTGAAACTAAGAGAGAATTGGACTTTGATAGAGTTATAGTGATAGAAACTGCAATTGATATCCGTCGCGACCGCATTAAGAAACGTAGCAAACTAAGTGATAAGGAAATTGACACTATTCTCGCCACTCAAAGCTCTGATATTGAGAGACGAAAAATAGCTGATGATTTGATAATAAATAATGGATCAAGAAAAGAACTTTATGAGGAAATTAGAAATCTCAATAACTTTTACAAAAGCTTAGTCGGCAATATTACGGATTAAAAAAACAAAATGAGATATTTCCTGAATTTTAATTTTTAAAATCTTAGGTGCGATAATCAGCATTAATGCGAATATAGTCATGCGTTAAATCGCATGTCCAAATCTTGGCATTACAATTACCCTCACTCAGATCCACCTGGAGTAAAATTTCATTACCTTTGAGGTGCGATGTCAATTTTTCTTCATCATAATTTTCTACTCTTTTTCCATGTTGAGTGATGAGAATACCACCTATAGATATCAAAAGATTAGATTGATCTAAAGCAATACCTGTTTTACCAACTGCCATAACAATTCGGCCCCAATTAGCATCCTCACCAGCTATAGCTGTCTTAACAAGCGGTGAATTAGCAATAGCCATCCCTATCTTGTGTGCGCTACTGCTGGTTTTAGCTCTCCGCACCTCGATAGTGATCAATTTTTTTGCGCCCTCACCATCTCTAACTACCTGTATCGCCAGATCCTTTAAGACCTTATTGAGGGAATTCTTGAATCGTCTGAGTTTTGTATCGCTATAGGAAATTGGCAATACATTTCTAGCTCTTCCAGTAGAAAACAAAAGAACCATATCGCTAGTAGAAGTATCACTATCAACGGTAATACAATTAAACGTTTTTGAAGCACCAGACTTTAACACTGATCTAAGAATGTCTGGAGGTAAAGATGCATCAGTAAAAATGAATGCCAACATGGTTGCCATGTTTGGCGCAATCATGCCAGATCCTTTTGCTATACCAGCAATCTGTATCGGCACTCCATCGATTTCAGTTTCACAGCTTGCACCTTTTGGATAAGTATCTGTCGTACCAATTGCCAAAGCGGCTTTTTCCCATGAATTACCTTGCGGTTTGTCCTTCATATTTTCGATAGCCGTTACGATACGCCGTACTGGCAATGGCTCACCTATCACACCTGTTGATGCAACTAGCAATTCAGATGAGCTACAACCAAGGAGACGTGACGCAGCAACCGCACACGACTCAACATCTTTCCTACCTTCGTCACCAGTAAAGGCATTAGCGTTGCCGCTGTTTACTAGCAAACCTCTGGCATAACCTCTCTTAGCTATATTTTGACTCCAAGCCACAGGAGCTGCAAGAGTTGAAGATTTAGTAAAAACTCCTGCTAATGTGGCTCCACAATTAATATCGAATAGCAACAAATCTTCACGATTAGGATACTTAATATTGGCTGCTGTTGTTGAAAACTGCAGACCATTAATTAAGGGCATTATAGGAAATCGCGCTTTAGCTAAAGGCGAAATATGAAAATCAGCCATAAAACATCCTAAATTGATTAAAGGTTAGAGCTTGCCATGGCATTGCTTATATTTTTTACCAGAACCACATGGACACGGCTCATTACGACCAACCTTTGGACTTACCCGAACAAATGGTTGCGGATTAGACTGCCGTTTTTCGTTTTTAGAAGGGAACTCTGAACCGACACGGTTAGTTTCATCTGGTTTATTACTCGATTTTTCTTGAGACGGCGATAAGCTCATTTCGGGGTGCAGGTACTCGTGACGCTCATCACCTTTTTTTGGCTGAGATTGGGATAGCGACGCAAGTTCGTTTTCTCTCTGCACTTGAACTTTCGATAAAACAGTAATGGTATCATGCTTCACTCTATCCAACATGGAGGTAAACATCTCAAAGGCCTCTCGCTTGTATTCCTGCTTAGGGTTTTTCTGCGCATAACCACGTAAACCTATACCTTGACGAAGGTGATCCATATTAGATAAATGCTCTTTCCATTGCTCGTCAAGAACTTTCAACATAACCGCTTTCTCTACATGCCGTACAGCAGACGCGCCTGCCGCCTCTACCTTATTTTGGTATTCTTGATCGATCTTGCGTTCTAATTCACGTCGTAAACTTTCCTCATGAAGCTCGCTATCATCCTCTAGCCATTTTCCAATCGGTATTGTAATCCCAAATTCGTCAGAGATACCTTTCTCTAAACCATCTATATCCCACTGCTCTGACAGGCTTTGAGGTATAATATATCGATTAATGACTGCTTCAATGACCGCGGCACGAGCGCTGACGATAGTCTCTGATATATCGTCTTTAGCCATTAAAGTATTTCGTTCATCATAAATGATTTTTCGTTGCTCATTTGACACATTATCATAGTCTAATAACTGCTTACGGACATCAAAATTTCTCCCCTCTACTTTCTTTTGCGCGTTTTCAATTGCACGAGTTACCCAAGGATGTTCAATTGCTTCACCATCTTCCATGCCTAGTTTTTCCATTAAACCTGCTACTTTCTCAGATCCAAAAATACGCATTAACCCATCTTCCATAGAAACATAAAAAGCGCTTGAACCAGGATCACCTTGACGGCCACACCTTCCTCGCAATTGGTTGTCAACGCGACGTGACTCATGCCTCTCGGTTCCCAACACATGCAAACCACCAGCGCCAAGCACAATTTCATGGCGTTTTTTCCAATCTTGCCGCATTGCTGTTTCTTCCTCTAAACTGATATCACCTTTTTGACTCAGCTCTATGTCTATATTTCCACCCAAAACAATATCGGTTCCTCTACCTGCCATATTAGTTGCAATCGTTACCGCACCTGGACGACCAGCCTGAGCAATAATACTAGCCTCCTGTTCATGGTGTTTTGCATTAAGAACCTCATGCTGAATGCCCTGGTTTTTCAGATATTTTGACAAGGTCTCTGAAGTTTCGATTGACGCAGTACCAACCAGTACAGGCTGATAACGACTAGCGCATTCTTGAATACCGCCAACAATTGCTGCAAATTTTTCCTTCTCTGTCCGATACACAAGATCCGATCTATCTTCCCGTATCATTGCTTTGTGGGTGGGTATTACTACAACTTCTAAACTGTATATTTCTTGAAATTCTGCTGCTTCAGTATCTGCCGTTCCAGTCATCCCGGAAAGCTTACCGTAAAGCCTAAAAAGATTTTGAAAGGTAATCGAAGCTAAAGTCTGATTTTCTTGTTGAATCTTTACCCCCTCTTTAGCCTCTACTGCTTGATGTAATCCTTCAGACCAACGACGACCAGCCATCATTCGGCCAGTAAACTCATCGATGATCACCACTTGGCTGTCCCTCACAATATAATCAACATCGCGTTGAAATAAGAAATGCGCCCTAAGTCCAGCAAAAAGGTGATGAAGCAAAATGATATTACTTGCATCGTACAAACCCGTACTTTCTGGAAGCAACCCAGCCTCTATCAACAATTCCTCAGCTTTGTCATGACCCTCCTCAGTTAGAAATACCTGTCGAGATTTTTCATCTAATGAAAAATGACCATCACCATCTTCGGAATCTTGACGTGTAAACTGAGGTATAAGTTTGTTGATATTGATATAAAGCTCAGTGCTATCCTCGGCCGGACCCGAAATAATCAGAGGCGTACGTGCCTCGTCAACAAGTATTGAGTCCACTTCGTCGATAATAGCAAAATCAAGTTTTCTTTGAACTTTATCATCAAGACTAAATGCCATATTGTCACGCAGATAATCAAAACCATATTCATTATTAGTCCCATAAACGATATCGCAATCATAAGCAGCTTTTTTTGACTCTTGACTTTGACCTGAAGAAATAGTTCCAACCGTCAATCCAAGAAACTTATAAATCTTTCCCATCCAGTCTGCATCTCTGGTTGCAAGATAATCGTTAACAGTGATCACATGTACAGTCTTTCCGCATATCGCGTTTAGATAAGCAGGCAGTGTGGCAACCAGCGTCTTGCCTTCACCAGTCCGCATTTCCGAAATCTTTCCTTGATGAAGAACAACACCCCCAACGAGCTGCACATCAAAGTGCCGCATATTTAGGGTTCGCTTCGCAGCCTCTCGCACTACAGCAAAACATTCTGGAAGTAGTTCCTCAGCAGTTTCACCATCCAAAAATCGCTGGCGGAACTCAGCTGTTTTAGCTACTAAGCTTTGATCAGATAATTGTCCTAACCCTGATTCAAGCTCGTTAATTGAACTGACTATTCTGTCAATAGTTTTAAGAAGACGCTGGTTACGACTTCCAAAAAATTTTTTCACTGCAGTCGAAAACATAAATAAAATTGCCTGATTAAGTTCCTGTTTTCAGTACTTTAATATTAGTGATGCTAGCATTATTAAATTAAGCGACGTCCGTGAACCGCTGTTCAGTTATAATTTTATCATGAGTGATGACACCTTCCGACGTTTAGATAAGATTCTTCAAGATAATGGCCTGCATATAGGCAGTTCCGTGGCCGAGATACAAGAAATAGAACAAAAAAAGTGGGTATCAATCGCGGGTGCTACGCTAGCCGCACATTCACGAGCTATAGTTAACGATAAAGAAGTAGTAATTTTTGCGCATTCTTCGACATGGGCTCACTCAGCCAATCAGCGACGAAATAGTATTTTAAGTGCAATAAATGAGAAAAATTTTGAGGCTAATTCCATCCGGATACAAATCCATCCAATTGAATCCCGTAAGACAAAGGCCGCCTATAGAAAACCGAATAGGATGCCTGTCGAAGCTGCTGAAGTATGTAAACAAATTGCTAAAAATAGTAAGGATGAAACGTTACGGATTGCTCTAAATAACATTAGCCTTTTAGCAAGAGAAAGAGAACAAATTAAAAATTAGAAGTTATGTAAATATAACATTCGATCTAGGAATATTTTTTCTTAACTTCGCTTCTAGATGCTCCAAATAATTCCCAAATCCTATTTTTGAATTTAAGCATACTCTGCTGTTAATGGATGAAGAAAATTAATAGGAAGTGCATTATCATCCTCAATTGATATTAAATCCCATGCCATTTTTTCAGACTGCATTAGTCGCAACAAGCGATTATTCAAAGCATGCCCTGACTTGTATGCATGAAACGAACCAATGAGTGGATACCCAAGTAAATAAAGGTCGCCAACAGCATCCAATATTTTATGCCTAACAAACTCATCGCCATAGCGCAATCCATCTTCATTAAGAATATGAAACCCATCCATCACAATTGCATTGTCGAGACTTCCACCACGAGCTAATCCCGATTCCTGCAAGGACTCGACATCTTGAAGAAATCCAAATGTTCGAGCGCGACTAATTTCTTTCAGATAAGATGTTTTAGAAAAATCTACTGATGCAGTTTGGGATGATGAACGGAGAATTGGGTGCTCAAAATCGATACTGAAGTCAACTTTAAAACCATCGAACGGTTCGAACTTCGCCCACTTATCTTGATCTCGGATTTCTGTTTTCTTCTTTACTCTAATGAAACGTTTAGCAGAATTTTGTTCTTCGATGCCTGCTGATTGGATTAAAAACACAAAAGGTCCCGCACTTCCATCCATAATTGGAACCTCATCCGAATCAATGTCTACAAACGCATTGTCTATACCCAACCCAGCGAACGCTGACATTAAATGCTCAACAGTTGCAACTTTAGCTCCTTGGTTTTCCAAAGTTGTCGACATTCGGGTATTGCCAACATAAGCAACTGTTGCCGGTATTTCTATCACGGGATCAAGATCAATACGACGAAATATGATTCCAGTATCAGAAGGGGCAGGACGCAAAGATAAAATTACCTTGTTTCCTGTATGAAGACCAATGCCAGTTGCCTTTATAACATTCTTTAGAGTACGTTGGGATATCATGACGCAAATCCAAGGCGACGAGTCAGTAGCTGGCCATGCCGCCACCCCATACTATTCACAAGCTAGTCTCGTCAGGTATGAAATCATTCTAAAACAATTTTCACAATTTTTTCGCCACTATTTTACCATATTTATTTTGAAATCTCCTTTTTTATATATCAATGGAGCCAGTCAATTGACCCCATTATTTGTCAGTAAGACGAATCCTCTAATCGGCTTGACGACGAAGAAACGCTGGGATGTCAAGAAAATCTAGCTTTTCCGCGACATTTGACGCTATACCAGAACCAGAAGCTGAACGCGGCCTCCGACGAATTAGAGCATGCTCATCAGGATTGATTTCCTCATGCTCATGCGCTCGACCACCTTCAATGACACGCACATCAGGTATGCCTTGATTCGAATTCTGAATTCCGGTCGCTACCATCGTGACTCTAAGGTTGCCTTCCATTTCAGAATCTAGCACTGTCCCAATTACTACTATTGCATCTTCAGAAGCGTACTCACTTATGATCTCACCAATCTGAGCAAATTCGTCTAGCTCCATATCCGGGCCTGCAGAAACATTTACAAGTACTCCCTTAGCACCATGTATATCTACATCTTCAAGAAGTGGGCTTGAAATTGCAGCTCTAACCGCCTCAGCCGCCCTATCGGAACCACTAACTGTAGCTGAACCCATCATGGCCATTCCCATTTCTGCCATTACGGTACGAACATCTGCAAAATCAACATTAATCAATCCAGGTCGCGTGATCAATTCAGCAATACCTTGCACAGCATTCAGTAAAACCTCATTTGCCGTAGCAAACGCATCTAATAAAGTAACCCGCCCGCCCATGACTTCGAGGATTTTTTCGTTCGGAATAATGATTAACGAATCAACAAGTTCGCTAAGTTCGCGAATGCCTTGATCAGCTGCATGAATCCTGCGTTTTCCTTCGAACGAAAATGGACGCGTTACAACGGCAACGGTTAGGATCCCTTTTTCTCTTGCAAGCTGCGCAATTACAGGGGCAGCCCCGGTCCCAGTTCCACCACCCATACCTGCGGTAATGAAAATCATGTCGGTACCTTCCAAGATTTCTGCTATTTTATCTCGATCCTCCATAGCAGCTTGACGTCCAATATCAGGATCTGATCCAGCTCCCAAACCCTTGGTTAGGTTTTCTCCCAATTGAATGACCTTAGCTACCCCAGTTCGATGAAGAGCCTGCGAATCAGTATTTGCATTAACAAACTCAACCCCCTCAAGGCTAGCCGAAAGCATATGATCAACGGCATTACCACCACCACCTCCTATGCCGATTACTTTTATCACAGCCGACTGTCCTGCAGCATCCATCAATTCAAACATAGCATACCTCCGCTGTCTTTTATCCCAGAAGATGTGATCAAAGAACTGACAAGCCTATCTGGGTTCTTCGGCTTGACACTAAATGCCCTATGATTAAGAAAATTTTCCATACCACTCATAAGTATTGCTCATGGTTCATAATTTACTTTTCGAAACAACTGCGTCTTTCTTCGATTCCCACTTAACGGCGAGGCCATTTGAGTACCTCAAATCAATTTTTTCCAATCGATCTACTTGATTTCGAAGAGCAAGCTCGAATACCACAACAAAATCATCGATTTGCTCCATTGGATTTTTCGGGCCTACAACCAAATAGAAATTCTTGGGTTCAGTTGGTTGAGAAGTTGTTATTTTAAACTCCCAATCACGTGACTCACTTAAACGCAGTTCAACTATCTCTAATCCAAGAGGCCACAATCTGCTGTCGGCTTTGAGATAAGTGCTCAGTACGTCTTGTTTTTTTTCTATAGGTCCTGACAAAACTGGTACTAGTTTGAACATTCTTTGAGGTGGCAAATTCAGTAATTCCTCTATTGGGGGGCTTAATCCAGCTGAAAATCCAGACCATTTTGCAAGGCCAGCAGACTCTGTTACTGAAATATGTAATGAACTCGGCCAAACACGGCGTATAGCAATATTATAAATACCAGGTATATCTCTTAGTTTTTTTTCAATTAAACCAAGATCCGAACTAAAATAATTTCCGCTTACATGATTCCATGCGACTTTTTCGATGAAACTGGGACTTACCCTTTGATGTTTTCCCTCAACCTGAATTTGCTCTATTGTGAAATAACCTGGTCGAAAAATGTGATCTAACAATACAATAAAAATTAAAGCAATTAGTAAAATCAAGGTAATAATTGCGGATGACGATGCAACATAACCATGAGGTCTCATTTTTCCTGATCGAAAAAAAATAAATGAAAGAGTGGTAGACACTATAGAGTTGGATTCTTTTCGCATGATATCTAACTTCCCACTCCAATGATTTTTACTTCTTTCTTCAGTTCAACATGAAATTTCTCCAGAACAGTAGCTTCAACAAGTAAAATTAGCTCCTCAATATCTGTAGCACTCGCTCCGCCGTCATTGATTATAAAATTCGCATGCTTCAAAGAAACACTAGCTCCTCCTATTCGTAATCCTTTCAATCCAGCAGCGTCAATTAGTCGAGCTGCATAATCATCTGCAGGGTTCTTAAAAACCGATCCTGCATTAAAGCTTCCGATTGGCTGACTATTTAATCGATTAGACAAAACCGAACGAATTTGTTTCTGAGCGTCATTTGGTTTACCTTGACAAAGCTCTAATACCGCACTGACAAACCATTCTTCTTGACCAATCGAAGCATTTCGGTACGCTATGCGAACTTCTGAACGATCTCTGACATCAACATTTCCATCTCTATCCAATATCTCTGCTCTCTTAACAACATCCCAGGTTTCTTTTCCGTAGGCGCCAGCATTCATTGCTAGTGCGCCTCCCATAGTGCCAGGAATTCCAGCAAAAAATTCAGAACCTAAAAGCCCAGCTCTTGCACAGAACTTAGCAACTTTCGCACAGGTAACACCCGCTTCTACCTCTACTTGGTTAAGAGATTTAGTTCGAATGGAGGATAACCCCTTGTGAGTACAGACTACAGCGCCGCGAATACCGCCATCCCTTATTAGCAAATTGCTCCCAAGTCCTATCCAAAACAATGGAACTTCTCGCGGTAAAGTAACAATGAACTCTACCAAATCTATTTTATCTTTAGGCACAAACCAATAATCTGCCGGCCCACCTACACCCCAACTGGTGTGCTTTGCCATCGATTCCTTAAAACGAATCTCACCTCGAACATTTTTAAAAAACTCTAATGAGCTCATATTCTATGGCTTTCTAGTTATGTGCAGATTTGGTTCTTTCAGCTGAGTGTTCTAGCAATGAGTGCGCGATTTTTCCTATATTTCCTGCACCCATAGTTAGTAATACATCGTCTCCTTCCAACAATGAATCCAGCAATTTTTTCAAACTCAGAACATTTTCAAGAAAAATTGGCTTGAATTTCGACTTTGATTCAATAGCGTTGCATAATGATTGTCCATCAGCGCCGCTAATAGGATTCTCCCCAGCTGGATAAACCTCACAAATCACTAAGCGAGCTATGCCAGATAACAAATCGACAAAGTCATCAAATAAATCCTTTGTTCTACTATACCGATGTGGTTGAAACACCACGAGAAGATCTCTATTCGGCCAACAGTTTTTGGCGGCTTCTATTGTTGCCATCAGTTCGCGTGGGTGGTGAGCGTAATCATCTACAAGAATGGTTGAGCCACTCTTTGACCTTAACATTCCCAATATCTCAAATCTCCGACCAATCCCCTGGAACGACTCTAATGCTTTGGAAATCTGTCCTGACGAAACTCCTAATTTGTCGCATACTGCTATAGCAGCCATAGCATTTTGTACATTGTGCTGGCCTGGCAAGGATAAATTAATTTCTATTGCCTCAGAAGCTGGTCTATGCGCCAAAAACTTCATATGTGAACCGATTTGCTCTATACCACTTGCCCAATAATCAGAATCATTTTGAAGCCCATAAGTAATAATTGGCTTACGCAGGCGTGTCACTAAGTGTTTGAGCCTAAAATCATCACCGCACAAAACAGCCAGGCCATAAAATGGGAGGTTTTGGAGGAAATTAAAGTAGGTTTCAATAAGTCTATTAAAATCCCAATCGTAATTTTCCATATGATCACGATCAATATTAGTTACTACTGCTATCGATGGATATAAATGCAAAAATGAAGAGTCACTCTCGTCGGCTTCTGCTACTAAATAAGCGCCTCTGCCTAATCTCGCATTACCCTTTACACTATTAACCAACCCACCAACTATAAAAGTTGGATCTAGTCCACCAGTAGCTAAGATGCTAGCAATTAAGCTAGTTGTGGTCGTCTTTCCATGCGTGCCTGCAACGGCTATCCCTCGACGGAATCGCATGAGTTCTCCTAGCATCTCAGCTCTTGGTATAACAGGCATGCCTTTATGTTGCGCCTCTACTAACTCTGGGTTATCCAATGAGATTGCTGTCGAATAAACAACAACATCAGCTAACTGTATGTTCTCCCTAGAATGACCGATAGCAATTTTCGCTCCTTGGTTGGCCAAACGTTGAACAACTTCTGAATCAATAGAATCTGATCCGGACACTGTATAACCCTCATCCAATAAAACAGCTGCAATGCCGCTCATGCCAGCACCACCAATACCGACAAAATGGACGTGTCGAACAAACTCACGCACCCAACGCCTCCATGCAATAATCAGCTACTTTATCGGTCGCGTCTAGACAAGCAATAGACTTCGCAGCATATCCAATCTCCAAAATTTTTGCCTGATCCTCGAATAATTCATTAAGAATTTCAGCTAGAGTTTGGCTAGAAAACTGCTCCTGTGGTATCCAACGCGCCGCACCTCGTTCAACCATAAATTGAGCATTTTTGGTTTGATGATTACCAACAGCGTGAGGCAATGGAATTAATATTGATGCGATACCAACAACAGCGACTTCAGAAATAGTCATGGCTCCAGCCCTACATATAACTACATCTGAACCGTTATAAGCCTCAGCAATGTCATCAATATATCCGACAACATTGGCCTCTATTCCTAATTCTGAATAACGCCTTCGCGTGGCATCTTGCCAAGGATGACCACACTGATGAAAAATTTGGAGTCGTTGAGTCAATGATAATAGTTTTATTGCTGGTGGTACCAATTGATTTAAAATCTCTGCGCCTTGAGACCCACCCAAAACTAAAACACATAACTCTGTTTTATCTGATTTAGCCTTACCACATTTTTTATCTAGAGCTATGACTTTACTTCTAACTGGGTTGCCAACCCATCTTGCTTTTGACCCAACTCCCAAGCTATTTGGAAAACCTGTCAGTACATAAGTTGAAAAACGTGCCAAAATTTTATTGGTCAAACCAGCATCAAAATTTGCCTCATGAATTATCAAAGGTAAACGCATTATGAGGCCAGCCAAAGCACCTGGTCCTGACACATAACCCCCCATACCTAGCAGAGCGTCGGGTCGTTGTCGCCGAATCACAGTAGTCGCTTGTAAAAATGCCCTAAAAAACAATAGAAGAGCGCGAGTTGCACGAATTAATCCCTTTCCACGAATCCCAGCTACGTCTATCCATTCCATCTCTATAGCACTGGACAACTCGATACGAGATTCAATACCTGTTTTTGTTCCTAACCAAACTATCCTAACTCCACGTGCAATCAAAGAATTAGCAACTGCAAGAGCGGGATATACATGGCCGCCAGTACCGCCCGCCATAACAAGCAAAGTTTTCATGGTGTCATTTTTCTCATATCGCGGTTGGCCCTATCGATTGAAAAAAGTAACCCTACTGCAAAACAGCTTGCCACCATACTGCTACCCCCAGCACTCATCAAAGGCATTGTCAAACCCTTTGTTGGTACAACGCCAAAATTAACAGCAAAATGAATCATCATCTGTATAATGAGCAGTAAACCAATACCCTGAGCTACAAGTGCCGAAAATAGATCACCACGCATAAATGATTTTCGGGCAATCTCAAAAATTCTCCATAGAAGCACGCCATACAAAAGCACTAAAATCGCAATGCCAAAAAATCCTAACTCTTCCGCGATTACTGCTACAAGAAAGTCGTTGTTTGCATGAGGGATATAGAATAGTTTTTGAACACTTGAACCTAAACCAACACCAAACCATTCACCACTACCCACTGCTATCAAAGCCTGCACTAATTGATAGCCACAACCAGTTGCATCGGCGAATGGATCTTGGTAACAAAGTAATCTTGTCAGGGCATGATCAAAGAAGAATATAAGGAGGAATAAAGTTCCGCAAACCGCAAAAATTGCACCACCGATGTATATTAGACGAACACCTGACAAAAACAAAATACCTAGCGCGACAAAAAGCACCAGAACTGTAGAGCCATAATCAGGCTGCAACAAACATAAAAAAGATACCAGTCCTAAAGGTAAGGCTGGCTTGATGATCGCTGTGATAAATGATTTTATTTCCGTTTTATTGCGCACTAGATAATCAGATAAGAACAAAATTATTGTTACTTTAAGAAATTCCGCCGGCTGCAAACCAAATGAACCAATGCTAAACCACCTCGTACTGCCATTTATTTCACGACCTATTCCTGGCACAAATAACATTGCGAGAAGCAGAATTACAAACAAGAAAATTGATCTACTATATTTCTGCCATGCTTGAATTTTTATAAATGAAACTGTTGTCAATACAAGTAAACCAATAAGGATGCTGGCAATATGCTTTCTAGTGCGTCGAAACATATCAAAATACCTATCTGCTTCATTGGCTGACAAACCTTGCACTCCCACAGAAGCAGAAAAAACCATTATGACTCCGGTCGCGAGCAATACGGCAACAACCATCAGAAGAGTCTTGTCGACACCAAGAATCTGTTTATTTATAGTTGATCTAACCATATGATCATTTATTGCGTAATCCCAGAAACAAGCGCTCTAAAAGAATCTCCCCGATGCTCAAAATTATCAAACATGTCAAAACTTGCACAGGCAGGAGAAAAAAGAACTGCATCGCCAGGCTGAGCCCATTCAGCCGCTAAATTGGTCGCCTCCTCTAGGGTAGTTACCGTTGTGACAGGCACTGCATCCGAGAGATAGCCACTAATTAAATCGCTATCTTCGCCAAATAATACAACTTGCCGAGCATATAGTTGGGCGGATCGGGCTAGGAGATTAAAATCTGCGTTCTTTGCCTGACCGCCAATTATTAATACTACCGGTCTGCCCATTCCTTCCAATGCAGCAACGGTTGCACCAACATTTGTTCCTTTAGAATCATTAATCCAACGAACTCCACGATAGTTACTGATTACTTCACAACGATGCGGAAGGCCAGAAAATTGTCGAAGTGCATCTAACATTTCTTCCGTTATTACCGGTGTGACAGTTTTGATAATAGCTAAAGCTGCTAGGGCATTAGCGACATTGTGAATACCTTCCATCCTCAAGTCGTTCGCTGGAATCAAAAGATCACTTCCACAACTTAAATACTTTTCATGATTCTTTTTTATCAAACCAAAGTCTTTTTCTGAGCAAGGCTCGGTTAAACCAAATGTGACCAGAGGAGAATCTATGGCCTGGGATTTGATTAATCGTGAAAGCTGCTCATCATCTCGATTAATTATGGTCGTTCCTGCTAATGCAGATATTCGGATCTTTGCTTCGATATAGGCATCTATATCATGATATCTATCCATATGATCAGGTGATATATTAAGGATAGCAGAGGTTAATGGTCGCAAGGTTGAAGTAGCTTCCAACTGAAAGCTTGAAAGTTCTAGTAAATAATAATCAGGTGTCGGCTGCTCCAATAAATCCAGTACTGGCGGCCCAATGTTTCCCCCCATTGATACAGTAGCCCCAGCTGCTTTTAACAAAGTTTCTGTTAACTTTGTTACTGTACTTTTTCCATTTGATCCGGTAATCCCTATGATTGGTCGATTTGAAACTCTCGAAAACAACTCGATATCACCAATAATCTCAATACCAGCACACTGTGCTTCAACTATTGCAGGCTCCTTTAACGAAACTCCCGGACTTACTATCAGGACATCTGCACTTTTAAACTCATCAGCATTGAAATCACCAAATAGGGTTACAGAATCTATCCCCTCCTTAAGCAGGCGATTTGCAAATGGTGGGTCTGGCCGGCTGTCAAAAACAGTGACATGTCGACCCATTCGTGTGAAGTAGCGAACACAAGAAAATCCTGTCGCACCTAATCCGATTACGGCTACATTTTTCCAATCTCTTATTTTCTTGGTCACACTTAGCGAACCTTTAGGGTAGCCAAACCTACTAAAACTAAAATTAAACTTACGATCCAAAATCTCACTATCACTCGAGGCTCTGGCCAACCTTTCATTTCAAAATGATGATGAAGTGGTGCCATGCGAAAAATCCTACGACCAAAGAACTTGAATGAAAGAACCTGTAGAACAACAGAAATAGTCTCAATTACGAACAAGCCACCCATTACTAAAAGAACTATCTCTTGCCGCACGATCACAGCTACTATGCCTAGAGCCGCTCCTAATGCCAATGCTCCAATATCTCCCATGAATACTTGGGCAGGGTACGTATTAAACCAAAGAAAACCGAGTCCAGCACCGGCTAGCGCAGAGCAAAAGACAAGTAATTCGCCCGCGCCGCCTACATAAGGAATACCTAGGTATTCTGAAAATATAGAATGTCCCGTTAGGTACGCGAATACACCCAGCCCTCCGGAAACCAAAACGCTCGGCATAATCGCCAATCCATCTAAGCCATCAGTCAAATTTACAGCGTTGCTGAATCCAACAACAACAAACCAAGTTAGTACAACAAAACCAAAACTAATATTCCATGCTACTTGTTTGAATAACGGTACTATCAATTGTATTTCACTAGGCGCCTGAGCTGTGAAAAATAACGCCAATCCAGCCGCCACGCCTATCAAAGACTGCCATATAAATTTGTTGTGTGGAGCGACTCCTCGCGAACCATTTTTTGACAATTTTTTCCAATCATCAAACAATCCGATTACACCAAATCCTAAACACGTTAACAATGAAATCCATACAAAACGATTACTTAAATCTGCCCACAATAGCGTGGTTAGTGCTATCGATCCTAGAATTAAAACCCCACCCATGGTTGGCGTCCCCAGTTTTTTCTTATGACTAGGTGGTCCATCTTGACGAATAACTTCACCAATTTCTAAAAGGCCTAATCGCTTAATCACTCGTGGCCCAAGGACAAAACAAAAAGCCATAGCGGTAACTACTCCACAAATCGCGCGAAACGTAAGATAGCGAAAAACATTAAACCCACTAAAGTGGTTAGCTAATTCTTCAAAAATCCAATTTAGCATGGTTTCAACCTACTTCCGGCTCCAGCTGAACAAGCGTGTCTACCACACGCTCCATGCGAGCACTTCGAGAACCTTTGACTAGTATGTGAATATCTGGGGCTAACAAATTCAAAAGTTTTTCAGATAATTCCTCAAAACTTTCAAAATGAGTACCACCGATACCAAATTCTTCAGTTGAAAAAGAAGCTAAGTTGCCCAGTGTAAACAACTGCTGAATTCCTTTTTCTCGAGCGTAGCGACCAGCAGCTCGATGAAACCTCTCTGATTCACTGCCCAATTCTGCCATATCACCAATGACCAAAATACGATGACCGTTTTTACGAGCTAATACACGAATAGCACTTCTTAATGAAGCCGGGTTGGCGTTGTAACTATCATCAATCAGGTTTGCATTGTTCTTAGCTGATCGTGGTTGTAACCGTCCATTTACGGGCTGCACTTTCTGTAATCCAGACTTTATACGATCACAGTCCACCCCAAGACTCCAGGCGACGGTAGCAGCAGCTAATGCATTTCTAGCATTGTGTTTACCAAGAAGGTTGAGTCTAACGTCGCATCTATCTTCTGGAAATTGAATCTCCAAATCTAACCCAGCCTCCATAAATTCGACTTCACCCCGAACATCCGCTTGGTTATCCAATCCAAAAGTCATAGTTTTATATCTTCGAGTACGTGCTAACCAATAAGAAGAAAATCGATCATCCGCGTTTATCACAGCTACACCACCAGGCTTCATTCCAAGAAAAATTTCAGCTTTTGCGCGAGCAACGCCAGTTACATCACCTAGTCCCTCCAAATGAGCGGAAGCAGCATTAGTTATCACTGAAACAGTAGGCTTAGCAATTTTTGTTAGATAGCTAATCTCGCGGGCATGATTCATACCCATCTCAACTACACAAAATTTGTGCACATCACTTAATTTCAGTAACGTTAGGGGTAGACCAATATGGTTATTAAAATTAGCTTTTGCTGAAAGTGTCGATCCTTCACTCTGAAGAATTCGAGCAATCATTTCACGAACTGTGGTTTTACCATTACTTCCGGTAACAGCAACGAGTGGCACTTCAAATTGTTCCCTCCAATAAGCTGCGAGTTGACCTAATGACTTTGTTGTATCCGCGACAACTAATGTTGGAAGATCAATTTCAAGTTCACGATTCGTCATTACGGCAACAGCACCTGATCGTTTGGCATCGGAAATAAAATCTTGGCCATTAAAACGTTCACCTTTCAAAGCGATGAAAAGTTCTCCACCCTGTAACTGCCTGCTATCGACTGCAACATTTTTAAAAACAGTATCTTCACCCATCACCCGGCCATCTACGGCGGTAGCAGCAGTCATCAAGTTCATCAGCGAATTGTCTCCAAGATATTGTTAACTACAAAACGATCTGAGAATGGTCGCGGACCGGTTTCTAATATTTGATCCGTCTCATGGCCTTTCCCAGCAATTAAAACTAAATCACCCTCATTGGCATTACCTATGGCATATGCAATGGCTTCCTCTCGATCAGTAATCTTTGCCACATCATGCTCTCGAACACCTATTTCTATATGATCGAGAATCGTATGTGGATCCTCAGATCTAGGATTATCATTAGTCAGGATAATCCTGTCGGCTAAACGATCTGCAACTAACCCCATCTCTAATCGTTTACCTTTATCTCGCTCCCCTCCACAACCAAAAACGCACCAAATATTATTGCGTGTATGCTCTCGCAGAGAATTAAGTGCGGACTCTAAGGCAACCGGTGTGTGTGCGTAATCAATAACAACATTTATTGGAAAATTAGGTTCAGTAATAAGCTCCATACGACCAGCTATAGGTCTTAATTGAGACATAGCACGCTCTATTGAGAATAAAGATTCTCCTAGAGATAAAAGAATCGTTACAACGGTGACCAAATTAACTACATTCAGGCGGCCTAATATAGGAACCTCAAAAGATATTTTCCCACTTGGGGTAACTATCTCTAATCGTATCCCCCTTTCCAATATCTCAGTACGGGATGGATAAACATCGGCATGATCATCTAACCCAAAAGTCCATACTTTCCCTTTCATGCCAGTCTCTAAAAATTTGACACCATATGGATCACTAACATTAATGATTGCATCCTTAATCTGGTAATCATTGAATAGTGAAAACTTTGAAGCCGCATATTTCTCCATATCGCCATGATAATCAAGATGATCTCTGCTAAGATTAGTAAAAACAGCAATATCAAAGTCGACACCTTTTACGCGAGCTTGATCTAATGCATGCGATGATACTTCCATACAAACAGTATCCATACCGCTACCCACCATCGTAGCTAGTGCGCCTTGGAGCACAATAGGGTCTGGAGTAGTTAAGCTAGAAGGTTTTAAGTTATTGTATTGACCTATGCCTAATGTCCCAATCAAACCACAAGCTCCATCAAGCATACCGATAGCTTGGGCCGTAAGGTAGGCGCATGTCGACTTGCCATTAGTTCCTGTAATACCGATTACGCAGAGAAATTCAGAAGGGCTTCCGTAAAAACGATTAGCAATAAATCCGATGTTTTCCCGCAAGTTGGATACTTGGTAAAAAGGCACTTCACAGTTTTGAATCGAATTACCCTGCTTTTCAATTAACACTGCTCGCGCACCACGTGATACAGCTTGTCTAAGATAGGAACGACCGTCTAATCTATTACCCGGCATACCCAAAAAAAGTTCGCCTCTCTTAACTGATCTACTGTCTAAACTCACTCCTGTGACGCTTAATTCGTCACTAATTTCTGTATCAACGATGCCCTCAAGTAGTGAGCGTAGCTTGCTAACTGAATGAAGGTTTCCAGTCATTAAGCATCCATATCAGAGCCGAGATTACTAAACACGATTTGATTAGTATTTGCATCTCGATCTCCCGGTACGCCGCGAAGTCTTAGGGCGTCAGTCATGATCTTGGAAAATACCGGAGCAGCGACCTCGCCTCCGTAATAACGATTCACGCTAGGTTCATCTATCAAGACTACTAATACAAATCTAGGATCAGATGCAGGAGCAAATCCAGCAAATAATGCTTGATAGCTATCGACCGCGTAACCACCCTCAGAAGATAATTTACGCACTGTACCCGTTTTGCCTGCTACTCGAAATGCGGGAATACTAGCTAACTGTGCTGTACCTTCAGGACTTACCACTTGTTCAAGCATCTTGTTGATATCTACAACAACATCTTCTGGAATCACTTTATGACCACGTGGTGTTTCTTGTTGCCTACGAATGCTGATGGGTAACATAACTCCATTAGATGCGAGAATCGCATATGCTCGTGCCAGTTGTAGCGAAGTTACCGCGACCCCGTAACCATACGCCAAACTCGCATGCTCGCTTGCTCGCCAGCGACTTCGATTGGGAAGAATTCCAGATTGCTCACCTGGTAATTCCACACCAGTTATCTGTCCAAAACCAATATCAAAAAAGGTTTTGTGTAACTCATGGGGAGTCATCTCCATAGCAATTTTTGCTGTCCCAATATTGCTAGACTTAATAAGAACTCTAGAAAGACTTAAGTTACCATAGTCTTTGATATCATGAATCGTCCAACCACCTATACGATAATATCCAGGACTAGTCTCCACCATGCTATCAGGTGTAAATGAACCACTTGCAAGAGCCAAAGACATGGTAAATGGCTTTACCGTTGAACCAGGCTCAAACACATCGGTGATTGCACGATTTCTAAAATTACCATTGTTGATATCGCTACGATCATTGGGGTTGAAATCGGGTAAGTTAACCATTGCTAAAACTTCAGATGTTTTGGCATCCAACAATAAGGCAGAGCCGCCAGCTGCATTGTTTGTATGAACTGCTTCAGTCAGATATCGGTGTGCTATGGCTTGCAATCTTAAATCAATGCTCAGAACTAAATCTCTGCCATGATATACAGGCTTTACGCTATCAACATCTTGAATGATTCTTCTTTTCGCATCACGAAGTACCCGCTTCTTGCCTTCTACACCAGACAGATGTTTGTCAAAAGCTTTCTCTACACCCTCTTGACCCTGGTCATCAATGTTTGTAAACCCCAAAATATGACCAGCGCTTAATCCCGACGGATAATAACGACGATATTCTCTTTGGGTGTAAACACCTGGTAAATTGAGTGATAGAACATTGCGGGTAGCATCAGGTGGTAAATGGCGACGAAGATAAACAAATTTTTTGTCTGAGTATCGTTGAAGCAATTTCTCAATTTGACCTGGCAAAAGACCTAATGCTTCTGTCAAATCTTTCAGCTCTGACTCCGTTGGCTTCAAGATATTAGGGTCAGCCCAAATTGAATCAACGGGTGTGCTAATAGCAAGCACCTCTCCTCTACGATCAAGAATTCGACCTCTAACGGGCTTAACAGCAATTGCTCCTAGTTGCCGAGCACGACCTTCAGCCTGTAATCGTCCATTATCAAGAACCTGTAATTGCAATGCCCTAAATAATAAAAACATCATACCCAATACTAAGAAACCTAATACAACCCAATGCCGAACTTGGATTTCACCTAACATCTGACTAGCGTCATTTTTGCTCATGACCGTGGCGCTAAGTACAAAACTATTGTTTCTAAAGGATTTGGTGCAATCATGTCCAACTTTTGACGCGCTTCATTTTCGATTAAATCATGCAAAGACCATGTTGCATTCTCAAGCTGCAACCGTCCCCACTCTTCACTTAATCTGTCACGTTCTAAAGTTGCTGCTTGTAAGGCTAAAAAACTTTGCCGATTAGCGGAACGAACAAATACAACGGCCATAGCCGTAATGAAAACCATAAATAAAATTGGAATCAAAGTTTTGTTCATATGGCTGACTTAAGTTTTTCAGCAGAACGAAGAATCGCGCTTCGAGATCTAGGATTAGATTCGATTTCTATAGGCGTCGGCCTGATAGGCTTTCCAAGTAGTCTGAGAGTTGGGTGTATTTGATCATCGGTGATCGGCAAATCCGGTGGATAACAATCCCCGCTAGCACTTTTGCGCATAAATGACTTTACGCACCGATCTTCTAGAGAATGAAAGCTAATAACTACTAATCGTCCGCCAATAGCTAACGTATCAATAGCTTGGTGCAATACGGTCCTAAGTTCCTCGAGCTCACCATTGATATGTATTCGTATTGCTTGGAAGGCTCGTGTAGCAGGATGCTTACCATATTCACGCGTAGGCACAGAATCTGCTACAAGTTTTGATAGCACTTTGGTTGTACGAATTGGTTTAATCTTTCGAAACTTTATGACATTTCGTGCGATGCGACCTGCAAACCGCTCTTCACCGAATTCACGCAAGACACGTCGCAGTTCTTGCTCCTCAACACGATTCAACCAATCGGCAGCTGTTTCTCCAACACTGGGATCCATGCGCATATCGAGAGGCCCATTTCTCATAAAACTAAACCCTCGATCAGCCTCACCTAACTGCATGGATGACACTCCAAGATCAATTACGATGCCAACTACACATCGATTCAAATTATGTTCATCAACAATTAAAGAAAGATCAGAAAAAGATCGTTGAATAAAAGTCAGACGTCTTTCATTCGGAAACAGTTTATTCACGAACTTATATGAATTAGGATCCCGATCGATAGCGAGCACTCGACCGTTGGGACTCAACTGGTCTAATATTGCTTTGGTGTGACCTCCAGCACCAAAAGTAGCATCCACATAGGTTCCATCATCCTGGATATTTAATGCATGCAGAACTTCCCCAACCATTACTGGCGAATGTTTTTGATCTACCACATGCACTTCCCTGATCACAAAGAAATGGATTCAAGTTCGATTGGTAATTGCCGTTCAGTAGGCTCCGCTTGTTGCAACCATTCCTCACAACGCCGATTCCAAAGAGATTCATTCCAGATCTCAAACTTATTTCTCTGACCAATTAACACAACGCGCTTTTCAAGACCTGCAAATTCGCGAAGGAGAGGAGAGACACGTATTCGTCCGACACTGTCAATATCACAATCTGTTGCATATCCAATTAAAAACCGTTTCAACTGCTGGGCAGTTGCATCAAAACTGGGTAATTCGGAAACTTGCCGCTCAACAGTATCCCACTCGTTTAAAGGATACAGCCACAAGCAACGCTCTTTAGTATGATTTACCGTTAACACTAATCGGCCTTCGCACTGCTCTAACAAAGTTTCCCGAAATCTTGATGGTATCCCTATGCGTCCTTTAGCATCTAAGTTAACTGAGCTCGCTCCACGAAACATAGCATTTCGGAATAAATTAATTCCGCCTCATCTACAATGGTAAATGTGGCATAAAGGAGCCACTTGAAATACGAAAAAACGCCCGACCCTTAAAGAGGGCCGGGCAATCACCAAAGGAGGATGGAGGTGGATTCGCCGCCACCCACGGCACAATTTTTGAAGCCCTCGAATGTTTAAATTCGAGCAACCAAATTTTAATTAGTACCTTAATTAACATGATCGCAATCTATTTTTCCATTATTAACCACAAACTCCCACTAAACGACACTATATTCACCAGAAACATCTAATGTCAACCCCGAAATCCATTTAAAACACTAGTTTTTTTTTGTTCATTGGCAACTGCTGGCATCGAAAAAAATAAATTGTTGAGAAAATCTACTTTTTTTTGCAAGAATTTGGCCAAAAATATTGGAAAAATGGCTTTAGATCTACCAAATTAGAATCAACCAAAATTATTGTGGGAGTCGGCCTGTAAGCCGGGTTCTGTCTGGAGCGATCATTCGTCTTGAGTGTACGTCACCGAACACTTCGAGCGACCCACCCGAATCCGATGCGGGCAACACCTTAGGATTCCTATTTGGTCTTGCTCCGAGTGGGGTTTGCCTTGCCATCAACGTTACCGCTAATGCGGTGTGCTCTTACCACACCTTTTCACCCTTACCGTTGCGATATCTCACAAAGATTACCGAACGGCGGTTTATTTTCTGCGGCACTTTCCGTCAGCTCACACTGCCCAGATGTTATCTGGCACCCTGCCCTATGGAGCCCGGACTTTCCTCAATCCCGCATGGTGACTCCAACACAATTAAGGGCCACAAAGTCAGGATCGCGATCACCCGGCCGACTCCCTAACTGGAAACATAATTCCTTACGCAAAGAATGGCAAGTTATCAATTCATAAAACGTTATTTTCTGTGATTTTGAGATACTCCAAGAGTAAACGATAAAAATCGTTTTTTCGCCCATCCGTGATCTCAGCAGCTACTGAACTAGCCTCTCGATGTGGTAAATACTCTGTCAACACTTGCATCAATTTCAGTGGATCGACCAAAACTTGGGCCTGAGCTTTCTTGTTACCTTCCACAACAATTACTATTTCACCACGCTCTAAATTCTTGTCGAGTTTAATCCTATGTTCAATTTCTGATAATGAACCAGTTATAACGCTCTCAAACCGTTTGCTAATTTCGCGAACAATAGCGATTCTCCTTAGTTCTCCTAGACATTGCCGCATATCAACGATAGCTCTTAGAATACGGTGAGGAGCCTCAAAAAAAATAAGCGTTCTTTCATCACGGGCTAGCTTTTTAAGTTGTGATTGACGAGCTGCCGAACGAACCGGTAAAAATCCTTCAAAGACAAAACGATCAGTTGGTAACCCACATACTGATAACGCAGCTGTTATAGCACTAGCACCAGGAACTGCCTTGACTGCAAGGCCAGCGTCATGAGCAGCGCGAACCAAATGATATCCTGGATCATTTATCAGCGGGGTTCCAGCATCACTAACTAAGGCAATGGATTCACCATTCGACAGTCGGGTCAGCAAATACGAACAACGATTCTCTTCATTATTGTTATGAAAGGAGACTGTTTTTGTGTGTATCCCAAAATAATCAAGAAGTAAGCCTGTGTGTCGAGTATCTTCTGCAGCAATAAGGTCTACCTTACTCAACACAACACGAGCTCGTCGACTCATATCATCGCGATTGCCAATCGGGGTTGCAACGACATATAGTGTCGCAGGCTGTATTTCTGTTTCAATCTTTTGTATTGATGTATTCATAACAGTTTTCTAAAAATTATAATGGTAGCTAATCAGTCAAAAACTTCAGCCATCCAGTATACTGGAAGAATGTATCAGTACATCAACATCTGTCATCAAGAAAAAATATTTTCTTGGCATACTGCGCTTTCTACCAAATTATTGGCTTTACTGTTTATTTTTTTCATTAGCATATATAGCATTAAAGATATTCATGCTGAAGAGTCAAAAACAACCATATGGATTAATCCCGACACGCAAATCGACACTGAAAATGATCTCCTTAATAAAAACGGTGAAAATTATAAGACACGATTATCAGATAACAATTACAAGCTATCGTGGGAGATTTTAGATCAATTGTCTAAAACCGAAATAGCGAAAAATTACAACGAAATTTTTTTAGCCACTAATACTCTTGTCCTAAAAAGCCAACTGGCTACTTCAGAAGAAATGATTCAGCAATTGAGAAAAACACGGCCCAGTCAAAAAAGAAAAGGATTGCTCGAACTTTTATACATAAAAATACTTTATCTTAGTGAAAAATATAGATCGGCTTTAGATGCTTTAGATCAAATGGAGTTAGAAACGCTGTCAAAACATAACAAGAAAGTGGTGTCATGGCTCCGAATCGGAAGCCTTTTGGGGACAAACGATTTGCCTGGTGCGCTAAGAAGTATGCAATCCGTTAATGATACTGGCATTGACCCAATAACAGCAAGTATGCATCAACTAATCTGGGATACTCTACGCTCTATGTCCAGAGACGAGATCAAAAAAATTATGCAAGATATGATTGAGCCTACATCAAAGTCTTGGTTATCACTAGCACTTATCTTTACAGATCAAACACAAACGCAAAGCGTTTTCATAAGTAAACTAGAAGAATGGCAGGCGCATAACCTGCATCATGCAGCCAATAAATATGTCATGCCCTATACACGCTCGAAAGGATCATCTGAATTCTCAGGTACCCGTAAAATCGCCATGTTACTACCCCTGTCATCCACCTATGGAAAAGCATCGGAAGCTATCAAAGATGGGTTTATGCTTTTAGCAAATAATCCTAATGCATCAGAGACGTCGATCATACGAGTCTATGATTTCGGTGAAAAAACTGAACTTATAGGTACTTATTTTGATGCTGCAGTTAGGGATCAAGCAAATTTGATAATTGGACCCATCGGCTCTTCGGCAATAAATCAACTTGCGAAAAGAGCCGTATTTCCAGTTCCGACTCTCCTTTTTGGTAGCCTCAATGAGAGGAACAAGATGCACCACAACAGTTACCAATTTAGTCTAGCGCCGGAATATGAAGCGATGTCGCTAGCAGCTCGTGGCATCGCCGATGGCCATAGAAGAGTGATCACATTTTATCCCAATACAAAACAAGGGCAACAGATCTTTAAACAGTGGAATCGAAGCTGGGAAAAATTAGGAGGTACTATCGCCCAGTCTCAAACGTATGATCCCAGTATTAGTGATCAGACTCAGCTCCTAAAAAAAGTATTTCATATCGATTTTAGTGAAGCCCGTGCTAAGGCGCTCCAGAGAACCCTTGGTAGTTCCATCCAGCTAAAATTTACGCCCCGCCGTCGCGAAGACATAGACGCAATATTTATACTTTCAAATGTAGAAGAAACTCGCTTAATTAAGCCACAAATTGATTTCCACCATGCGCATAATGTCATGGTGTACAGCCTGAACAGTAATTATAGTGGAATATCCGATCGAGTGAAGGACCTTGATATAGAAGGAATCGTTTTTGGGGAAATGCCTTGGATCATAAATCATGGAACTAGTATAAAATCAATTCGCGAACTGATACCTAAAATAAAATCAAATAAAGGACTTGTGCTGGATCGACTTTTCGCTTTAGGAATAGACACCTATGGATTACTAAATCACTTGGATGTACTTCAAGAAAATGAAGACATGTCTTATCATGGTGTGACTGGAAATCTATTCATCAACAAACAAGGACAAGTGATTCGCCAGCAAAAATGGTTCAAAATGGAAAATGCACTACCGAGACATCTTCGGTTAACTTCACTACCAACACCACCTAAATTAGACCTAAAAGACGTACCCTATTATTAGCGAGAAATTTTGATGAATGACATAGATTTAGTTTCTGATCATTTTGCAAGAAGCATAAAAACGACAATTGCTACTGAAAAGTCTCTTAGTAATCGGATAGCAGAAACTGCGTTGATTGTACAGAGAACTCTAAACAATGGAAGGAAAATTCTCACTTGTGGAAACGGAGGATCCGCAAGTGATGCGCAACACCTTGCGTCGGAACTTGTATGCAAATATGAATACCAACGAAAAGCATTAGCTGCGATCGCTTTATCTTCTGACGGAGCCCTCATAACGGCGACTGGCAATGATTATGATTTTTCTATGATTTTTTCGAGGCAAGTAGATGGGCTAGGGAAACCCGGTGACATGCTGATAGCAATTTCTACCTCAGGGAAATCTGAAAATATTCTTATGGCAGTCGAAAAAGCTATCGAAAAAAATATTTTTGTTGTTGGTTTAACTGGAAAAAGTGGCGGGCAATTGGGAAAGATAATTTCCGAAGCAAAGGGTCTGGAGCTTCGTGTACCGTCCGAAATTGTAGCGCATATTCAAGAAACTCACAGTATAATTATTCACTGTATTTGTAAGCTGGTTGAATTGCAAACCATAGGCGAATTGTCTTTATGAATCTTCTCTATTGGATCCGGCGTCGCCTGGCGCCTTTTTTAGCTATTTCCTTAGTCATACCCTTTATCTCTGGGTGTTCATCATTGTCAGCTCCGATTGTTGTAGCTTCTGGAGCGGGAATAGGGTATGTCTTACTACAAAGTCATACCCGTACAATCAAAGAGTACTGGGATGATCAACAATTAGATCGCGCAATTACCCGAGCAATAAATAAAGATAAACAACTCAGAGCTGCGTATGGAGATACACAACACATCAATGTGACTGTACTGAACGGCATTGTTCTTTTGACCGGTGAAGCGCCAATAGAAAATCAAATTGCAAGGATAATCGATGTAGCAAATTCATTTTCCGCATCTCGACAGGTAATTAATCGAATCGAACTCGCAGGAAAAAGTAACTTTAATAGTCGCGCAAATGATACATTACTTACAGCCCAAGTCCGAGCCTCACTACTCGATTCAGAATACCTTAACGGGCATAAAATAAAAGTGGTGACGGAGAGAGCAAATGTTTATCTTCTTGGGACAGTTACAAGAGAAGAATCTGAAATTGCAGCAAATCTTGCTAGTAACATTTCAGGAGTTGTCAGAGTAGTAAAAGTGTTTCAATATCTCCAAAACAATTAATTAGGTAAAACATTGGAGCTCAATAAAAAAATAATCGAAGATCGAAAAAATCTTGCACAAAGGTTGCAAAGCTTCCCTCGCCCTCTAGTTTTCACAAATGGCTGTTTTGACATCCTTCATCGTGGACATGTAGATTACTTAACACGCTCAGCAACTCTCGGTAGTTGTCTAATTGTGGGAGTAAATGACGATGACTCAGTGCGTCGTTTAAATAAAGGAGAAAATCGTCCTATAAATTGCTTACGTGATAGGATGGAAGTGTTAGCTGGGCTAGAATGCATCGATTGGATAGTTCCATTTTATGAAGACAGTCCATTAGAAATAATACAATTATTGGCGCCTGAACAACTAGTTAAAGGAGGCGATTGGCCTATAGAAAAAATAGTTGGTGCTAAATTTGTTACTGAAAATGGCGGTGAAGTTCATTCAATGGAACAGAACTACCCGCACTCGACCACTAAGTTGATTAATCAAATAAAGCAGATGTGAAGAGTTAATGCTAACTGCTAAGAAATTTAAGTATTCTTTTTATTAATAAACTTTAACATGAGAGGCCTGAGTTCAGTTAAAACATTTCTGTATACATCTTTCTTGAAATCGATTATTTCTTTAATTGGTTCCCAATAGTCAATCCATCGCCATAAATCGAATTCGGGATTTTCAGCATTAGTCAGACAAATTTCTGAATCTTTGGCGAGCATCTTGAATAGAAACCACAACTGCTTTTGACCCCGAAAAAACTTACCATCAAGCCTTAGAAATTCGGAGGGAAGGTCATAATAAAACCAGTTCTGGGTTACGCCAATTAGAACAACCTGATGGTGCCGAAGGCCGATCTCCTCATAAAGTTCGCGATAAGCTGCTTGTTGAGGTGTTTCATTACACTCAATGCCGCCTTGTGGGAATTGCCAACCATCCTGGCGGCACCGCCTCGCCCACAGTACTTCTCCTTCACCATTGCACAAAACAATACCCACGTTTTTCCTATAACCATCTGGATCAATGATATCGTTGTCAATCGGGTTTTTCTTGCCATGCAGGCGCTTGGTATTCATAATTCAAATGTTCCATGATTCTGCAGACAGTCGCAACGGCGCTCCAAATGACCTGCTAATGTTATGAATTCTTGAATAATGACTAATTTAACCTAACTTCTTTGTTTTTTATAGGCTAAGAATCATAATGGACATCATGATAGCTATTTTAACCATGTAATAACGATTTTTGTTCTCGGAAAATCTAATTTCTGGCCCACGCTATTGATAATTCAGTCTCAACTCACGGCACTAACATAACCATGTCAAAAATTTCAGAAGGCGGTATCCAAGCACCAACACGTAATCCTATCAATTGGCAAGATAAGGATTTTGTTAATGAGGCAAAGCTTTTCCATGAACTAGAGAGAGTTTTTGACATTTGTCATGGTTGTCGTCGCTGCGTTAGCCTATGTCAAGCTTTCCCAACATTATTCGATCTTGTAGATGAGTCAGAAACTTTAGAAATTGACGGTGTCGAGCCTTCAGACTACTGGAAAGTTGTGGACCAATGTTACCTCTGTGATTTGTGCTACATGACAAAATGTCCTTACGTTCCACCACATGAATGGAATGTCGATTTTCCTCATCTCATGTTACGCGCAAAGGCAGCGCGCTTCGAAAGTAAAGGCGCCTCTACCAGAGATAAAGTTTTAACCAAAACTGATATGACCGGTCGATTAGCAGGAATCCCTATTGTAGTTAATGCCGTAAATAAATCTGCCAAATCTAAGGTACTCCGAAATCTAGGGGAAAAGTTCTTCGGTATTCATAAGGATGCCCTTTTGCCTATATATCATTCCCACACTCTGCGACGTCGCATGAAGCAACATAAAATTCTTAAAAAAAATCCAATACAAACAAAAACTACTAATGGCAAGGTCGCAATATTTGTTACTTGCTATGGCAATTTTAATCAACCTGAACTCATAGAGCATCTTGTAACAACGCTGGAACACAACGAGATCCCGGTAAAGCTAGTACCGAAAGAACGTTGCTGCGCCATGCCGAAACTCGAACTCGGTGATCTAAAAAAAGTAGCGAAGGCATACACATTCAATCAAGCCCAGTTAGCCCCTATGATAGATGATGGCTGGGATATTATCGCACCCGTTCCGAGTTGCGTCTTAATGTTTAAGCAAGAACTACCCCTTCTCTTTCCCAACGATCAGAATTTAACTCGACTCAAAAATTACTGGTTTGATCCATTTGAGTATTTGTATTTGAGGCATCGTGATGGGCTTCTCAAAACTGACTTTAAGAAATCTTTAGGTACGATCGCCTATCATGCTGCCTGCCATCAAAGAGTGCAAAATTTTGGCCCTAGAACCCGAGATATTCTTCGTCTCATACCTGAAACAAAAGTCATACCTATTGAAAGATGCTCTGGTCATGACGGCACATACGCAGTAAGAAAAGAAACACATGTATTGTCTATGAAAATAGCACGACCGGTGATAACTCAAATTGAACGTGCCAAAGCTGATCACTATGGAAGCGATTGTCCAATTGCAGCTCAGCAATTCCAAGCCGGTCTGCAAAAAAATCCAGCTCCAAAGCACCCTATAACCTTATTAAAACAAGCCTATGACATTTAATCAGGTCGGAGAAATTTTTAGTGCCTAAGGCGTAAACAACTAACTTTTGTAGTTATATAGTTTTATACCTCAGTGGGTTCGCTCTTCACCATCGACTGCATAGTCTGCAGTAAATTCACATAATGCCGCTATCATTTCACATCTATTTTGAATTCTTATAGTCTCAATAATGCCTTGTTTATCTCTTGATGAAAAAGGAAGACTTGAACCAAGGGTGTCAACCAGCTCAATAAAACTCAGTTCATCCATTGTGCTCCATTCGACATTGAGCCTTTTATGGTTTAAATAACGCTTTGCAAGTAAAATTAATTGCTGCCGATCATACTCAATCTTGTCATCAATTAAATCAAGAATGAAACGATCAAACGAGATTTCCGCTTTCCGATAACCAGCACCAAAATCAACCTCACGTAAAATATCAAATCTACTAATTCCGCTCAGAAGAAGAAGAATTCGATTGTCCCGAGTTTCACTGAAACTAACTATTCGACCCAGACAGCCAGTTTGGTAAAGCTCATCTCTTTCATCGTCTAGAGGCTGAATCATTCCGATCAAACGGTTGCTAGATAACGCATCAGAAACCATTTCTAGATAACGAGGTTCAAAAATATTTAACGGTAATTGAGCATTTGGCAAGACTACCGCATCCCTGATTGGAAATAATGGTAGGGCGCTTGGCAACTCCTCAAATTTAGGTGTAAATTGATTGCGCATGAAAATGTATTCCTCAGTTAAACTAATTCTAACAAAACGAACGATATCCTTCATTGAGTTAAGAGTATGCCTCTCAGTTACCGCCAGATTACCGCTGAAAAGACATTAAATAAACCGAGCTACTATCGAGGACGATTCGCGCCCACGTCATCTGGCAAACTCCATTTTGGATCACTCGTTACTGCTGTTGCAAGCTATTCTGATGCGATTTTTCATGATGGTGAGTGGCTATTGAGAATCGATGACATAGATGAGGGTAGGGCAAGACCAAAATTTATTGATTCAATTTTAGTGATTCTAGAGAAATTTGGCTTTGAATGGTCTAGAAAGCCCACTTACCAAACAGAACGAAAAGACATATACGAATCTACGGTAAAACTTTTGCTTAATAAAAACCTTGCATTTCCCTGTGGTTGCTCCAGAAAAGAAATTGCATCGGTTACACCTTCATTTTTTAACGAGAAAATGATATACCCAGGAACCTGTGCAAATGGACTGGAGGCAGGAAAGAAGCCCAAATCAGTTCGTGTACGCGTTGAAGATAAAAGAATTATTTTCGACGATCGTTTTGCGGGCCCTGTAAGCCAGAATATCTCTAAATCAGTAGGAGATTTTGTAATTCGGCGAACTGATGGTTTAATAGCTTACCAATTAGCAGTCGTTATTGATGATCATCTGGACAATATCACACATGTTTTACGCGGCGCCGATTTATTAAGCTCTACACCGAGGCAACTTTTTCTCCAAGAATTGCTAGACTATTCGCATCCTGCCTATGGACATATTCCACTTGTAGTTGATTCTTTTGGAAAAAAACTAAGCAAGAGCAACGGGGATAACGATATATTTACAGAGAACATGTGCGACCTTCTATTAGCTGCTTGGAACTTCTTAGGCCAAAAAAAACCAGATAAAAGTATCGAAACAACTAGTGACTTTTGGTTAAATGCTAAGCAGAACTGGAAGCCAACAACTGTACATACTCCTCACCAATCCTAACAAAAAAGTTAATCAATTTTTTCACACTCGACTTTCTAGCTACTTTTGGGAGATTGAAACCACGCGATGATTATTCATAGTCATCTAAAAGGAGTAATGCTGACATGTACCGGTATTCTCATACTCAGTCCAGACGCACTACTCGTCCGTCTAATTCAAACAGACATTTGGACCATGCTTTTTTGGAGAGGTCTGCTGTGTGGGATTGTAATGATGGCTATAGCAGGAACTTTAACCAAATCGAATCGACGAAAAAAATTAATTCGTCTGAGAGCCGGAGAGATACAAATAATTGCAGTCAACGCGAGTTCCCATTTTCTCTTCATTTTTGCGATTGCAGAAACAACGGTAGCTAACACACTGGTAATATTAAGTATATCTCCACTATTGGGAGCTCTCCTGAGCTTACTATTACTGAGAGAAAATGTGTCAAATCGTACCTGGCTAGCCACTATTGCTGTATTTTTTGGACTACTACTGATCTTTTCTCAAAGCGTAGGTGGCGGAACACTAACGGGCGATATCTCTGCATTGGCATGCGCACTTATGCTTGCTCTAAACTTTGTATTGCTTCGAAAATATCGTAGCACAGAAATGATTCATGCAGTGGCATGGGGTAACCTATTTACCGCCGCTGTCGCTTGGTTTTTTACTACACCAGAAACTATAATCTCCATTGAATGGATTTTTGTTGTCATCCTGGGAATCGGCATTCTACCAATTTCCAGCACCTTGATTACTCTAGGACCACGCTATTTGCCGGCACCAGAAGTTGGACTCATACTGCTCCTCGAAGCGATATTAGGTCCGCTCTGGGTATGGTTAATAATTAAGGAAAGCCCTTCAATTCAAACACTTATAGGGGGAATATTAATACTTGCAGCACTCTCATGGATGTCTACAGCGCTATTAATTGAGAACCGAAAAAGTTAGCAACGGATTTTTCATGAATAAAAAATTTACTCAGCGATTTGCAGTGCCAATCATCGCTCTAAGTTCTTTCATGGTGTCGATCAATGGTTTAATGGTGCGTAGTTTTGAAAGTGCTAACGAATGGCAAATCGTATTTGGACGAAATCTTTTCTTTTTCCCAGCTATAGTGGGCGTCCTTTTTATGGTTTACCGAAAACAAATTTTTCTAATTATTCGACAAATGGGTTGGATTGGAATTATTGCTGGATTATTTTTAGGTGGGGCGAACACCACTGTTATTCTAGCAATTAGTCATACAACCGTAGCTAATGCCCTTTTCACGCTCAGTGCTTGTCCATTAATAACTGCTGTACTCGCGCGTTTTATTCTTGGTGAAAATATTTCTCGAAGCACAATATTAGCAATCGTCGTCGCAATGATTGGTATTTCCATAATGGTTGCAGACGGCCTTACGAGTGACTCGCCACTAGGAATATTAATTGCCATCGTATGCGCGCTCTTTTTCTCTCTTTTTGTTATTTGCTTGCGATATGGAAAAGAGCGAAACATGTTACCTGCCAGTGCTCTCGGGGCATTCGTCGGAATGATTATCGGATTTCTTGGTGCAAATTTTGATTATAGTCTTTCATCTTACGATTACGCACTTTGTTTCTTTTGGGGTGGTATAGTAGTTACGGCTGTTCATTTCCTCTTTGTCATTGCATCACGTTATGTTACTAGCGCAGAAATTATGCTTATAACGCTAATCGAATTTACCCTTGGACCTATATGGGTGTGGTGGGTATTCAAAGAACAACCTACGATTACAGCTCTAATCGGCGGTTTGCTTGTACTAACCGCCGTAGGCGGGAGGTCAATACTCTTAATGAAACAACAACCAACAAAAAAGGATTGAATCTGAAAAACTAACTTCACTTAACTTCTAAGGAGTAGTAGTTTTCTATTTAGCTCCGTTACTTCAACTGGCCTGTTTTTTATTTAGCACATTAACGAATTCGGGTTCCTGCTACTTGCAAAGGAAAATAGTCATCACAATTACCCTTTCGAAAAACATCACCAGTAGCACAATGCAATCCTCCACCAAAAGGATATGCGTCTCTAAATGCTAATGGTATTACATTGAAACCTAACTGATCTAATTGCTCCATTTGGTAGATTTCGCTTTCTTCTACCACTACTGTATCATGATCTAAAATTAAGATATTCATCGATAACCAAACACTCGAATAACATAGTGGTGGTGGTTGATTATGAGCTGGTTTTGCTGCGTCTATTATTTCCCAATCATTTTCTGAGAATATCTTTTTCTGTTCGTCTGGCAATCGACGATTTGGATTATTAATGATTAAACCTGGCTTTAATGGAACAAAAGTAGCGTCAATGTGAATTGGATATGGATCACCTGGAAAATTAACAGAATGAACCCGGTGTTCGGGAAAATGGCGTTGTAACCACTCCATACCTCTTCTATTGGTTGTCAATCCATGCTGACAGAATAAATCTTTTCCAAATCTGAGTACATCGGCTGCGTCGAACAAAGGTTCTTCCTCTGTAGTAACAAAATCTAAAGCTGCAGTCCTTTCTAATCTTTCCTCGATGGTTATTTCATCAAAATAATTCGCCTGATACGACGAAGTGGTTAAGCGAGGACGGGGTGCCTGCTCCCATCGGAAATCGGGGTCGTCATCAAAATACTTTTGCATTAGAGGTTGGTAAGCTAGATATTCCCAAAATCGACATCTGAATGACATAGGTGCTAAAAGAATTTCTTTTCCAACTGTCAAAAGAACGTCGCGCGGAGGCATGCAGCCAAACATCGTCTGAGTAGAAAAATCAGGGGTGATCACCGACTGATTCCATTGAATTGGTGTAGGTCTATCTACTCGGATACCTCTTGCTTCCAATAGTTTTGCTAGTTCGTCCAATTGAGCGTTTGCTTTTTCAATAGTCTCCAATGGTCGTGGCCCCCACATTCCACGCATATCACTATCCTCTGGAATTTTAGCTTCGGTCGCCGGCTCTGTCGGCGGAATACATGTGAAATCAGCGCGGCCAACAATCACATGGAGTAGCGGGTCAAAGTCGTTCCACGAATTAACAATGGTATTCACTTTTTTGTTCTCCTTGGTTCAAGCCTAAAATAGACACCATCAGAATTTCTTTGGTAATTATATATGGCAAGTACAATGCTTTTTGGCAATGCTCCCAACCTTCGCAGCCTTCGACTAGAAATCCGATAATGCCTATCTCTTCGGCATGCTGTAAAAAACAATTATAGACTAATGCTAAATGCTGTTATGATTTAGGAAGTCTACCAAACTATGGACGGTAATTAGATCACGCCTTTCACTACCAGTAGAATGTTCTAACTTAAGATCAATTTTTCTAGAAACAGAGCCGATATAGATGTTCAATCCGACAGTGCTATCTGAATCGCTATTTAATGCACATGCGCCTGGAAAGCGATTAAGTGGTATACCGGCATCTATTGCACCTACAACCATTTATGAAGCGTATTTAGTGCAAGCACACCTGGTCAGTCAGCTACGCCAAAAATTTGGTGATCCTGTAGGATACAAAGTGGGTTGTACTAATCAAACAGCTCGTGAAATGCTTGGTGTAGAAACGCCTTTTTATGGACGATGTTTCACCAAGGAGATCTTTAACAGTCCTGCGATAATAGACTGCTCTGAGTTACATATGGTAGGTATTGAGCCTGAAATAGCTGTTCGGATAGGAAAGGATATGCAAAAAGATACGCCATGGACTGCTAAGCAAGTCATAGATCTAATCGAGGAAGTGATGCCAGCGATTGAGATTGTAGAAAGTCGCTTTTCTACATGGCCAAAAATGGGTATCCTAGCGGCAATCTCGGACAATGGCGTACATCGAAAACTTATTTTGGGTCAATCAATTGCCGACTGGGACGAAAAAACTATTTCTGGCGCTCGAGTGGAATTACGTCTAAAAGAAAAAATTGTGCGATTGGGCCACATTAAAAATGTAGATGGAGGGGTTTTTGGTGTAACTGCTTGGCTTGCGAGCCAGTTAAATCAAAAAGGACTGACTCTGAAAAGAGGCGATATTGTAAGCACAGGTGTCATGGCGAACATTTATGATGCGGTATCAGGCGAGAATTTAATAGCAGACTACATGGATCTAGGTAAAATAAACCTAAAGCTTTCTTGATTACTAGTATGGTATCTGATCTTATTCGACTAACTGCGCGTGAAATCCGTTTGATGTTAAAAAATGGTTCCATTTCACCATTGGAGTTGCTCGAATGCTTGGCTGAACGTATCTCCGCTGTCGACCCAACTGTGAACGCATTACCAACGCTGTGTTTTGATAGAGCCTTTGAAACAGTCAAGAAACAAGACATGTCGACCACAGCCTTGGGCGGTCTACCTATTGCTATCAAAGATCTGATGGAGGTATCTGGAGTCCGCACTACCTGGGGTTCAAAGATTTATGAGAATAATATATCGCTTAAATCAGATCTCTTAGTAGAAAAACTAGAACAACAAGGAGCGATCATTTACGCTAAATCGAATACACCGGAATTTGGCGCTGGAGCTAGCACGTTTAATGAAATTTTTGGAATTACCAGAAATCCATGGAACACTAACCGATCAGCAGCTGGCTCATCTGGGGGGTCAGCCGCTGCCTTAGCAACAGGCATGGCATGGCTCGCGACTGGATCTGATTTGGGAGGCTCCCTACGTAGCCCAGCTAGTTTTTGCGGTATAGTAGGTCTTCGACCAAGCACTGGCCGGATCCCAGCAAATCCCGGTGATCTAGCTTTTGATCGTTTATCAGTCGAAGGACCTATGGCAAGAAACATTGGTGACTTAGCAATGCTCTTCGATGCTATGGTTGGTCACGATGCTCGAGACCCAATCTCACTGCCAACTCCAGTAAAATCTTTTGAGATAGCGGCTGAGGCCCGACAAACTCCACGGAGAATAGCGTTTTCGAAGAATCTTGGTGTTTCCCCAGTGGATTCAGAAATTGCGTTACGATGCGAAAGAGCAGCCCAACTCTTCACTGACATGGATGTTGTAGTAGAAGAAGATCATCCTGACTTTTCGGGGCTACAAGATGTTTTCCAAACACTCAGAGCTTTAAACTTTGCCGCTTCACTGGGTCCATTGCTTAAATCACATCGGGATTTTTTAAAACCAGAAGTTATATGGAATATAGAAAAAGGTTTGAAATTGAATGGAGAGCAAATTATTCAAGCAATGAAGGAGCGTAGTAAGATCTATGCACGTACTGCTAGATTTTTTGAGAAGTATGATCTGTTACTCTCACCCGCAACCATAGTACCGCCATTTCCTGCTGAGAAACGATTCGTAGATCGAATCGGAGATTACACCTTTTCGAATTATATTGAGTGGTGTTCGATTGCCTATGCGTTTACTATTGTAGGTTCACCGGCATTGTCAATGCCATGTGATGTTACAAATGAAGGGCTTCCGATTGGAATTCAAATTGCAAGTAACCCAAGAAACGAAGCAGCGTTACTTGGAGCCGCCATGATGCTTGAAGATGCCGTCTTACTGCAAAAAAATCCTCCTATTGATCCAAACTAAAGAATAATCATACTAATCAGATTGTTCTATCAGTTCCACCATCAACTGAGATCTGAGCTCCTGTTGTTCGACTAAATTGTGGGCCAGATAAAGCGAGCACAACAGAAGCTACATCATTTGATGTAACTTCTACACCCAGTAAATTTGTGGAACGATACTCTGCCACAGAAATACCGTAATGTGCAGCTCGATCACTAATGACGTCGTCACTCCAAATTCCAGTATCAAAGACGGAGTTCGGGTGCACCATATTCACTCGAATTGAATCACTCGCAAGCTCTAAGGCTGCAATTCGTCCAAGTTGAGTCAATCCAGCTTTAGCGACCGAATATGCAGCTGCCCCGCGACCTGGTGCAACTACATTTTTTGATCCGACGATAACAATAGCTGGTTGCCAGCCATGCCGCAAATAGGGTGTCGTCTTTTTAATGACATACATTGCCGAATTTAAATTGACATTCATACTGGACCGCCACTCTTCACTGTCGATCTCTTCGATATGCGAACTTTTAGGAAAAACACCAACATTGTTGACAAGAACATCGATGCCCCCAAATCGCTGTATAGCTTCATGAATCACATTATTAACATCGCTTTCAAGAGTAACATCACCTACCACAGCAACAACAGTCGACTCCTTATATAAATTCATGATATTAGGATCCTTGTCTATCGTTACTACGTTCGCTCCATTCTCTGAAAATTTTTTAACGCATGCACGGCCAATTCCGCTGAATCCTCCTGTTATCAATATAACCTGTCCAGAAAACATTAAATTTTCTCTACCAGTATTTAATTTTGCTTGTTCTAATTCCCAATATTCCACATCGAATATATCTCTTTCGGCAAGGGTGACCCAACCTCCTAAGCGTTCCGCATCTTGAATTGCCTGTATAGTGTGATCCACGATATCTGACACTACTTCGATTTCTTTCTGTGTTCGGCCAAAAACCACAGTGCCAATGTCTCGCCATACAGCCCAACGCGGTGCTGGATCCAATTGTTGGAGTTCACCGCTAGCATGTCTTTCAAAGTATTTGACGTAATCGTCTCTATAGCGTTCTACACTTTTTTCTATATCCATGTCTGTAATCATCGGTATACGTTTAGTCCGGATTACATGATCTGGAGTTAGAGGTCCACGACACGCAATTGAAGCAACATCCTTTTGGCTGGAAAATTCGTAATGAAACGGCAACCCATTAAATACCGCTATCATCGGAATGTTAGCGGACTTTGAAACGGCTAATCGTAATTTTGCAATTTCGAGTAACGATACTTCACCGTGACTCTCACCCAAGTTAGGTCTTTCTTTTAAAACTAACTCCGCATCGCTTACTAAGGAAATCATACGCTCATAACTTTCCTTCGCATCATTCGAAAAGCTAAAAATTCCATGCTTCATCAAAATGATGCCATGGAGCTTAGACCAATCGGTCGTCCGAGTCAGATTCGATACCTTTTTCGCCAATGCGAAACCAGGCATTACATACGGAACAATAAGGACTTTGTCGCCATAAATACTTCTAAGTATTTCTTCTCCATTTGGTGTGTTTGATAACGTAACCACTGCATCTGCATGTGTATGATCTACAAAACTGAATGGAATGATCGCATGCAGGATTGCTTCCACTGAAGGATTTGGTGCTCTCTGGTCTAACATAGCAGCTCTCTGTGCAACAACCATATCCGAATCGCTTAAGGATTTTAAACGCGAGAGTTTGATTAACGAAGCAAGCTTGACAGGCGCAAATCCTGTTGCTTCTATGGTGTCGAGGTTCCAGCCACTACCCTTTATATAAATTGCATCATGAACCTTGCCAAAAATATCTTTAAATGGCGCTTTCACTGAGGTGTTCCCCCCTCCGTGTAGCACGAGATTAGGGTCCTGACCAATCAATCTGGACGAATATACTCTTAATGCTAATAAGTTGCCTTGATACTGGTCAGCATCGAATTTATTCCATAAATTCTTCATCTTCTTGAGTTATTGGTTTTTTTTGTCGATTTAGTCATACTGTATGTTTTGTGTCCAAGACTATCAGTTCAAACGCATAACCTAAAATTAATAAACAAAATATTTAGTATGTCAACTATATAATTTAAATTACCAAACAATAAGGAGCCTTCATGACGATTAGCAGAATCGGCACAAATGAGCGCATGAGTCAAGCTGTAATTAATGGTGATACCATTTATCTTTCAGGCCAAGTAGCTATCGATGCTAGTAGCGGATCAGTAACACAGCAGACACAAAATATATTGAATCGCATAGAAACGCTGCTGGAAGAATCAGGAAGTAATAAGGAAAATTTATTGACTGCTATGATCTGGCTCACCAATATGGATGATTTCAACGAAATGAATGAGGTCTGGGATAGCTGGGTACCCTATGGTAAAGCACCGACACGCGCATGCGTAGAATCACGATTAGCCTCATCAAATTTTGCAGTAGAAATTAGCGTTACTGCAGTTCGCATTTCATAACTCTATATTATGAGATTCGTAATTATTGGAGCTGGCCTCGCGGGAATAACCAGTGCTTGGGAGCTGATTCGTGATGGACATGAAGTTACTATTATCGACCAGGGGACAGAACCCGCAAATTTTTCCAGTCACGCAAACGCTGGATTAATATGCCCAGGCCATGCTTTTGCATGGGCATCACCAGCTGCACCGATGATGATGCTCAAATCATTATGGAAAAATGATCAAGCACTAAGGTTTCGACCTAGATTAGATACTCGACAGTGGAATTGGATCGCATTATTTCTTCGTCAATGCACTTCTGCTCGAGCCCGAATTAATACTGAACGAAAATATCATCTTTGTAGCTACTCTCAAATGAAATTAAAAGAAATCGTAGAAGAAACTGGCATTTCATATGACCAAAAAACAAACGGTTTGATTTACTTTTATAAGACAGAAAATAGTTTCGAATTAGCAAGAAAGAAATCAAAACTGCTTGAAAGTTTTGGACTTCAAGTTGAAGCTCTTGGCATTGAAGAGCTTATCGAAATCGATCCTGGCCTGATTAGCGCAAAAGAACAAATCACGGGAGGATTGTATTGCCCAACTGATGAAAGCGGAGATTCTAGATTATTCACACTGAAATTAGCGAATCTATGCGAGAAAAATGGTGCAAAATTTATTATGAACACCGTTGCTAAAAAGATGGTACGAGCATCAAATCGAATTGTAGCCGTCGAAACTAACCTCGGGCATATTGAGAGCGACGGATTTCTTGTTTCATCGGGGGTCGGAAGCCCCGGACTTTTAAAAAATATTGGAATTAGCATTCCGATTTATCCGGTCAAAGGATACTCCGTCACTCTTCCTGTTACATCTTCCAATCAACCACCCTATTTAGGTGGTGTCGATGAAGATAGCCTTCTCGCCTACTGCCCATTAGGTGATCGTCTTAGGATCACAGCAACGGCCGAAATAAGCGGTTACGACACATCCTATAAAGCTGGAGATTTCCGAATTATGCTAAAAAAGGTTAAAGAACTATTACCCCTTGCGGCAGATTATGATAAACCAAGCTATTGGGCTTGCCTACGGCCTATGAGGCCGACAGGACTGCCATTTGTTGATCGGACCCACTATTCAAATCTCTGGCTAAACGCAGGGCATGGGCACATGGGATGGACGATGGCATGTGGCACAGCCAAAATCATTGCTGATATTATTGCAAACCGACCCCCAGATATTCCTCTAGACGGCATGATGATTAATCATTAGGCAAGCGTGATTCCGAAGAATAAAAATCGAGACAGGTTTCTCGACATCCAGAAAATTTCATTCGAAATGGATGATGGTGTTGGATCAAAAGCACGAATCGGAATGATAATTCTCGCAAGCGATCAAATCATTGAAAATGAATTTCGCCAGATCATACGTATTCCGGGTGTTGCTCTGTATCAATCCCGTATACCCAACTCACCGATCATCTCCTCTAAAAATCTCAAAGCTATGGAAGATAATATCTCAAAACAAGCAAAAGTAATTCTTCCAAAAGTGAAACTTGATGTGCTTGGTTATTGTTGCACATCGGCCTCTGTGGTAATTGGTGAAAACAAAGTAATCAAAACAATATCTGACTCACGGCCCGAAGCTAAACCTACAACACCGATAACAGCCGCACTTGCTGCCTTCGAGGCTTTACAAATAAAAAAAATTGGAATTTTGACACCATACAGCAATGACATTAATGTCCTAATTCGAGAATATATTCAAGGTCAGGGATATCAGGTCCCTTCTTTTGGCTCCTTCAATGAACCAAATGATAATCACGTTGCAAGAATTACACCTAAGAGCATTCGTAATGCTGTTATCGAGATCGGCTCAAGAGATGAAATCGAGGGGATTTTTATCTCGTGTACTAATCTGAGATTCATTGATGAAGCAGAAACAATCGAGCAAAAAATTGGAAAACCCATAACGTCATCAAATCAAGCCATTATTTGGCACAGCCTGAGGTTGGCAAATATCCAGGAAAAAATTAGCGGGTACGGCGCCCTTTTTCAAAAACAACTTCGAGTCTAACTTAAACATAAGCATGTAATTGGAAATAATATACCTTCATCTGTATCCCATAGATATTCGATGCTCTAGACTTAAAGATAAATTAGATCGACTGAATTGAATGACTCAATATACCTATCCAACCGTGTCACAACGTGGTTTTGAGAAAATCGAGTTCGAAAAACGAACTGAAAAAACTCAAGCTAAAATGAGGCAAGAAAATCTTGATGCGCTGCTGCTTAGCACTGAAGCGGAAATTCGTTACTTTACTGGCTTTCAGACTCAATTTTTTGAAAGCCCGACACGACCCTGGTTTACGGTAGTGCCGGCATCTGGAACACCAATTGCAATTATTCCTGAGATTGGTCACGCAGGTATGAAAACCACCTGGATAGAAAAAATCTTGTGTTGGCCTTCACCTAGACCGAAAGATGATGGGGTCTCTCTTCTAGTTGGGGCAATCAATGAAATCCCTGCTCGGTTCGGAAGGTTAGGAATGATGCTGGGCCCCGAAAGCATAGTACGTATGCCTTTCACTGATTACAATAGACTAGTTTCTAGTATAAACCTATCCGTAACAGACTGCTCAAACCTTATACAGCGAATTCGATTCGTTAAATCATCTAAAGAAATTGATAAAATTGCTATAGCCTGTGATATTGCCTCAAAAGCTTTTGCCCAATCTGCAAATACAAGCGTTTGCGGGCAATCCGAAATCGAGATCTGTCGTCAAATGAAAATAGATTTGTTGCAACGAGGTGCGGATAGCGTACCGTACTTGATTGCAGCGTCGGGATTAGGGGGTTATGACAACATAATTATGGGACCCACAAACCGAATTCTTTCTTCTGGTGACATACTGATGATCGACACCGGAGCGACATATGATGGCTATTTTTGCGATTTCGACCGTAACCTAGCTTTTGGATCAATTTCGAATAAAGCTCTGAAGGCAAACGAAATTATCTTTAATGCAACAAACGCTGGCTTTTCAGTAGCACGGCCAGGAGCAACAACCAGTGATATATGGAAAGCCATGTGGAAAATACTTGAAAATGGTGGAGCACTTGGTAATGAAGTAGGTCGTATGGGCCATGGTCTAGGAATGCAACTAACCGAATGGCCGTCAGTCAAATTAGACGATCATACCGTGCTTGAAGAGGGAGCTGTCCTAACGCTCGAGCCTGGAATGGAATTCGCTCCTGGTAAGCAATTGGTTCACGAGGAAAACATTGTAATAACGGAAGATGGAGCCCAATATCTGAGCAAAAGAATATCATCTGAACTCATAACTGTTACCTGTTAACTGTTGTCATTAGAAGTTTTTACCAGATCTTGAAGGATATTTATGATTTTTTCGAGGCCAGTTAATTATCAATGCAGATGCAAGAAGCAAAAACGTATTAAGTAACACTGGCTTCAAAACAAACATCCAACCCAAAGATGTTACAGCATCGCCCCCGATCACAGCAGCCAAAGCCGTAGCCCCAGCCGGTGGATGCATGCTTCTCGTCCACTGCATGAACAGCACAGCAATACCGACAGCCATCCCAGCTGACAAGAGATCTGTCCCTAGAACAATTGTGCAGCCAACTCCCACAGTAGCGGCAATAAAATGCCCTCCGATAAGAGGCCAAGGTTGTGACAAGGGGCTATCTGGAGCAGAAAATAAAAGAACAGCCGATGAACCCATTGATGTAACAACTACGAGATTTTGTTGTCCAATAGCCCAGCCACTTGCCATAAAAACAAGTAAAACCGCAAAAAATGCCCCCAGTGCTGAGGTCCAACGATCACCCATAGCCGACCGTTTGTGAAAGCCCAACCAATCTGGAAGTTTTCTATAAAAGAACTTACGATATCTCATATTTTGCTCAAAAAAATGGGGCTATCCTCCGAGAAAATGGTCTCAAAAAACTAAACGACTTTGAGCATCCATTGATTTTTTCTAACTATCATTTCGATACGGAAAGTTTAATATTTAAACACTCATGATGCACTTTAAAAGTGAAACAATTTTCACACGTTCCACCACTGAAACCATGCATAATCATCACTTGAAGAAAAAATGAGGATAAATAGTGACTAAAGTGACTGATAAAAGTGTTTATGTGCGACGCAAGATGATTGTTGGAGCACTGGGTCTAGCTGGGCTTGGCACGTTCGGTTCCTTGCGATATCGAAACATAATTTCAGCCTCTACTGCCGATGCTTCAAACACCCAAGTATCAGATCAAGATAATGATGTTACAACTGATCAACTTGATTCGGAAATCTCTAATAGCCAACGTCGTCTTACCACTAAATATGCGGCAACACACTACAATAATGCTTATGAATTTGGCTGGAACAAAACAGATCCTTATCAAAGATCTGGAAGTTTCAAGATGCGTCCATGGGAAGTGACAATTGATGGGCTCTGTCACCGACCTGGCACATTCGACGTAGACGAGCTAATGGGGATGCCATTCAGCCAGCTCGAAGAAAGAATTTATGATTTTCGTTGCGTAGAAGCTTGGTCGATGGTTATTCCTTATAACGGTCGGCCATTAAAAGACATCCTCAAGGCAGTGCAGCCTATGGGTTCTGCCCGCTACGTTGCATTCACAAGCATACTACGGCCTTCTGAAATGCCTGGGCAATCATCTCCATTCAGTTCCATTGATTGGCCATACGTTGAAGCTCTAACACTACAGGAAGCAATTCATCCTCTGACATTCGCGACATTTGGCGTTTATGGTGACAATCAACTACCCCAAAACGGTATGCCCTTGAGAGTAACACTACCGTGGAAATATGGTTTCAAATCTCCAAAATTTATAGTACGGATAACACTAACAGAAAAGCAACCGCCAGCCACATGGAATCTTACAAATCCACGTGAATATGGCTGGTACAGTAATGTTTATCCTGATATAGATCACCCAAGATGGAGTCAAGCCACCGAAAGG
>CAYFJI010000003.1:25922-59197 GCA_964343365.1 uncultured Acidiferrobacteraceae bacterium | reverse complement strand
TTATAGCTACAATTTCAAACTGGCTTTCTCTTTTAGATTCATAAACAGCTCGAAAAACGTTACGCCCAATTCGTCCGAATCCATTAATCGCTAACTTTATCGTCATTCTGTATCTTTCCTTTTGTCTTTTGTCAGAAAAAGTTATTATCAAAAATCAATATTGGGTATTAGAAGACTCACGATTTTGTTAAACGAAATAGCGGCCTTAAAGCTTTTGCACCCATTTCTGATTCTATTTCTCATCTTATTTACTTTAAAATACAGCTTTCTACTATCGAAACCACATTAGATACTGTGAAGCCGAAGTGATCAAACACTGTGCTCGATGGGCCGGATGCTCCAAAGCTGTCCAGCCCTAGGGTGCATCCTTGTTTCCCAACATAACGACCCCAACCACGACTAGTGCCAGCTTCAATTGCTATTCTAGCTGTCACACTTGTTGGTAAAACAGATTCCCGATACAGCTGATCTTGCTCTTCAAAAACATCAGTGGATGGCATCGACACTACTCTTATAGAATGACCTTTCTCTTCGAGCTTATGAGCTCCTTTTACTGCAAGCTCAATTTCTGAACCAGTAGCAATAATGATCGCGGTAGGCACTCCATCGCACTCACGTAACACATATCCCCCTTTCTCTATATTTTCTATTTGAGATTGACTTCTTTTTTGGTGAGCTAAATTTTGCCTAGAAAGAATTAAACAGGTTGGGCCATCAGTTCGCTCTATGGCCGAACGCCAACCAACAGCTGTCTCAACTACATCACAAGGCCGCCACACAGACATGTTTGGAATTAGCCTTAACGATTCAATATGTTCAATCGGCTGATGGGTTGGGCCATCTTCGCCCAATCCAATAGAATCATGTGTAAAAACAAACACCGTGCGTATTCTCATCAGGGCGCTCATGCGTAAAGCATTGCGAGCGTAATCAGAAAATGTTAAAAAAGTAGCACAAAAAGGAACCAATCCACCGTGCAGTGACAAACCATTAACAATAGCCGCCATCGCAAATTCACGCACACCATAGTAAATATAATTGCCTGTACTAGAATCTGCGGTCACAGCTTTACTTCCAGACCATGCTGTGAGATTCGATCCTGTCAAATCGGCTGAACCTCCGATAAGCTCCGGAAGATATTTTGAAAATTGATCTAGAACTAATTGTGACGATTTTCGACTAGCTAATGTTGCTTGCGTAGACTCCAACTCCTTTACGAATTCATTCACCATTTCGTTCCAATGAATAGGCAACTCACCAGCGATGCGTCTCCTAAACTCTGAGGCGTGCTCAGGATATATTTTGGTATATTCACCAAATTTCTTATTCCACTCTGACTCTAATGCTGCGCCACTTCCAGTTGAATCCCAAGCATGGTATAACTCAGGAGGAATTTCGAAAGGCGGATATCTCCACTGAATGGTATCTCTTGCAAGCCTAATCTCATCTTCACCCAATGGAGATCCATGAGATGTTTCCTTCCCCTCTTTATTTGGTGAACCCCATCCAATCACAGTCTTACAACAGATTAATGTGGGTCTAAATTCTTCGGAAACTGCAGCTGCTATTGCATTCTTTATTGAGTTAGAATCATGACCGTCTACTCCTTCAATAACTTGCCAACCATATGCGCGGAAACGCATCGCTGTATCATCAGTAAACCAACCTTTTACATCCCCATCGATAGAAATTCCATTGTCATCCCAGATAGCAATTAACTTACCAAGCTTTAACGTACCCGCCAATGAACATGCTTCATGAGAGATACCTTCCATCAAACAACCATCTCCTAGAAACACCCAGGTAAAGTGATTAACAATATCAAATTTATCTTTATTGAAATAACCGGACAATAATTTCTCAGCCAACGCAAAGCCAACTCCATTGCTTATTCCTTGTCCTAGCGGGCCTGTCGTAGTTTCGATACCAGGAGTGTCTCCATATTCCGGGTGCCCAGGCGTTTTAGAGTGAAGTTGACGGAAGTTGATTATCTCTTCCATTGGAAGATCAAACCCAGTCAAATGTAACAATGCATAGTGCAGCATTGAGCCATGGCCATTTGAAATTATAAATCGATCTCGATCAAACCAATCTGGATTTCGGGGATTAAAACGAAGGAAATCAGCCCACAATACCTCCGCAATGTCTGCCATTCCCATGGGCATGCCAGGATGGCCGCTGTTAGCATTTTGTACTGCATCCATGCTTAACGCTCTTATAGCGTTAGCCTTTTGTCTACGCAAATTTTTATTTTTCTCTGACAAAGTCTTCATTTAATTATATTCCGCTGCATAATTAATATGGCAATATTTGTCACGGCTCTAATTTAGCAACGCGATTATCATTTTCTCGCAACCAACGAAACCAATCGCGATACAATTCATCGTTAATCGCTGCTACTGCCGATCTTTTAGTAAAAACTTTACAGTTCAATGTATTCCCTGTAAGGGTACTGAAAACACCCCCAGCTTCATGTAGTATTAGACTACCAGCTGCGTAATCCCACATTCTTTGTCCACCATGCACATACAACTGAATTCGGCCTGACGCTACCCAACACCACTCAAGCACACATGCTCCAAGATTCCGTTGCGCTCTATATGGTGGAAATCTAACTAAACGATCTGCCAATTGCCCGACAAGCCTTTTGAGATCGACACTTGCTACACAGTCTCCTAGTTCTATGCCCGTCGAAACCGTCTTGATTCGTTGATTATTTAAAAAAGCTCCCTCTCCGGAAATTGCATAAAAACACTCATCTCTAATTGGATCGTAAACAATTCCGAACTCAGCCTCGCCATTCTTAATTAATGCCAAAGAAACACCATAAAAAGGAAACCCCATAGAAAAATTTGTAGTGCCATCAAGGGGATCCAACGTCCAAAACTGGCTCTTTTTTGCATTAACAATATCTACTTGTTGTTCATGAGCCATCTCTTCGCCCATAAATGGTATATCAGGCCATCGATCATAAAGCTTCTTGGATATGGTATTTTGCAAAAAATGGTCGGTTTGAGTCACAACGCTACCATCTTCCTTAATTGATGTTTCTTGCAGCCCGGATTTTGCGATCCCGCTATTTTTCACGGCATCAATGACTATTCCTCGAATAATCGAAAAATCAGAACTATCAAACACTAGTAGATCTATGAGAAAATAAGCTACCAGACATTCGTTGGGAACTTGTTAATCAATTTTTTGTTGGCTTTCATACCAAATAGAAATCTGGTGGACTCTTAGGTAACGTTTAACCTAGATTGTAACAGAATCCAAAGAGAATACAGGCTACAATTTTGAAGACATGAACAAACCCTATTTTGAAAGCCTAAACAATCAGTTCCTAGTCGCGATGCCAGAACTAGCAGATCGTAACTTTTCGCGCACGGTTACACTTATCTGCCAACATGACTCAAATGGTGCCATAGGGATAATCGTAAATCGCACTATCGAATCACTTAGCATTAATGATGTTTTAAACCAATGCAGTTTGCCGAAAGCTAATTCTACAAGTGTTGGACTTCAGCCAATTCATAACGGAGGCCCAGTCCATCCAGAGCTCGGCTTAGTCCTACACAGAAATAATGAAAAATGGGATTCTACTTTAGACATAAGTCAGGATTTGCACCTTACTTCCTCTCGAGACGCGCTCGAAGCCATAGGACAAAAAGGTGAATCACGGAATTACCTTCTAGCGTTAGGATACGCTGGGTGGAGCGCCGGACAACTCGATTCTGAATTAAAACAGAATAGTTGGTTAACCGTTCCAGCAGATCCTCGAATCATTTTTGATGTAAGTATAGATAAACGTTGGTTAGAAGCTATTGCATTCCTTGGAATTGATATAGCAAATCTAAGTAGGAGTGGAGGTCATGCGTGATTGAAGTCGCTCTAGGTTTTGACTATGGCAGCCGAAAAATTGGAGTTGCGGTTGGTAGAGCGAGTACGAGGAATGCGGAGGGCATTGCAACAATTTCATGTAATCCTAAAACTATACTATGGTCTACCATCAATGAACTGATCGACCTCTGGCAACCAGACACGTTAGTTGTTGGTCTACCCTTTGCATCTAATAGAACAGAATCTAAAACCACGGGATTTGCAAGAAAATTTGGTGAAGACTTAGATCTTCGTTTTAATTTATTAGTTTGCTTTGTCGATGAAACCCTAACAACAGATTACGCAGATGCGATAATCCGTGAAGAGACGAGAAGTGGAAAACGAATTACGTCTCGCAGAAAGTCTATTCGAGATAAACTAGCAGCTGAACTCATACTGATGACTTTTTTTAATGAACACAAAAATGCCAAAACCAGATGAGCTAATTTCCTTGATGGCTGCTCAATTGAATTCGGAGTTACCCGAAGATCCAATTATGGTGGGGATACACACCGGAGGTGTATGGGTCGCTAAATTACTTCATAATCAATTAAATCTCAAAACGCCACTTGGCTCTATTGATATTAGTTTTTATAGGGATGATTTTTCTAGAATTGGATTAAATCCAGAGGTAAAGACTTCTGAAATTCCGACAAATGTTGAGGGACGATCTATAATATTAGTTGACGATGTTTTACAGACTGGGCGTACCATCCGAGCCGCTTTGGATGAAATCTTCTCTTGGGGTAGGCCAGCAGTCGTCCAATTAGCGGTCTTAATTGAACGAGGTGGACGAGAATTACCTATTCAGCCAGATATAGTAGGGGTCAGATTAGATCTAGAAATGTCCGAACACATTAAACTATTGGGGCCTGACAAATTAGAATTCTCGATTGAAAAAAAACATTATTGAGTCAATCCCGCCATATAAATAGACCATAGCAACCATCTTCTTCAATGACATCCTCAATTCAATTCGATAAAAATGACAAGCTTCGTCATTTGCTAACACTCGAAGGCTTATCCAAGGAAGTCATTATCGAAATATTGGACTTAGCTGAATCTTTTATAAGTATTGGTGAACGGCAAATACGGAAAGTACCGTTACTCCGAGGCAAAACCCTTGTCAATCTCTTCTTCGAAGACAGCACCCGTACAAGAACTACATTCGAAATCGCCGCGAAACGCTTATCAGCGGATGTAATCAACCTTAATTCAGCTAGATTATCAACAAATAAAGGAGAACGAATACTTGATACCATAAAAACGTTAGAAGCGATGCATACCGATATCTTTGTCATACGAGATAACGCTAGTGGGACATCTCATCTAATAGCCAAACATGTTCCTCCCTATGTGCATATTATCAATGCTGGTGACGGGCGACATGCTCACCCAACCCAAGCAATGCTAGACATGTACACAATTCGTCAACATAAAAATAATTTTGATGAACTAACGGTCGCTATTGTTGGCGATATTCTTCACTCAAGGGTAGCGCGTTCACAAATCCATGCTCTTCGAATCCTGGGAGTAAGGGATATAAGAGTAATCGGTCCACGAACCCTTCTACCTACTGAAATTGAAAATATGGGTGTCACTCCAATATCTAATCTTGACAAAGGTTTAGTCGATGTCGATGTAATTATTATGCTTCGACTACAACTGGAACGAATGGAAGGGCATCTAATCCCGAGTGTGCAAGAATACTTTAAACAGTATGGTTTAACTGAGAAGAGACTAGCGTCAGCTAAACCTGATGTCATTGTAATGCATCCAGGTCCAATAAACCGAGGTCTTGAGATTGCCTCTGAAGTCGCAGACGGAAAACACTCAGTCATCCTGGAGCAGGTTACCAATGGAATCGCGGTACGCATGTCGATAATGGCACAACTTATGGGCGCGGCAACAACAGTCTAAAGAAAAATCGGAATGAATATTCTAATATCAGGAGGAAGAATAGTTGATCCTAAAAATAAAATTGATCAAATTGACAATCTATTTGTGCAGGAAGGTAGGGTCGCAATACTCGGAGAATTAGACCAAACAATACAAATAGACAAAACAATTGATGCGACTGGTTTGGTGGTCTGCCCAGGGCTGATAGATCTACAAGCAAGACTTCGCGAACCGGGCGAAGAGCATAAAGCTACCTTGAATAGTGAACTATTAGCTGCAGTCGCGGGCGGAATTACTACTCTCTGCTGTCCGCCAGACACTAATCCTGTAATTGATACGCCAGCTATGGTACAAATGATCCGACAAAGAGCAGATGAAATTGGGCTTTCTCGACTCTTACCGATAGGAGCCCTAACCAAAAATCTAAATGGAGAAAGCTTGACCGACATGGCGGCTTTAAAAGAGGCAGGATGTATCGCAGTAGGTAATGCTGAGAGAGTAGTCAATAATACGCTTGTAATGCGAAGAGCAATGCAATATGCCACAACTTTTGATTTAAAAATTTTTCTCAATCCTCTAGATCCTTGGCTTAAAGGAAATGGCTGTGTGCATGAAGGCGAAATTAGTACTCGCCTTGGATTGCCAGTGATCCCCGAGGCAGCAGAAACAGTCGCATTAGCGCGAGAACTTGCCTTGATTGAAGCAACTGACGCTAAAGGACATATAACTCAACTATCTTGCGCTCGATCGGTAACTAAATTAACCGAAGCGATAAATAGAGGGCTCGATGTCACTGCCGCAGTTTCGGCTCATCACCTTCACTTAACTGAACAGGATATAGGAGAATTTGATTCGAGATTCCATGTAATTCCACCTCTACGCAGTACTTTAGATAGAGATGGGCTTCGTAAAGGAATTAAGGATGGCACAATTCATGCTATTTGTTCTGATCATCAGCCTCATGGTTTTGATGCAAAGCTTGTTCCATTTAGTGAGTCAGCGCCTGGCATCTCTGGATTGGAGACACTTCTATCACTCACAATTAAATTGGTTAATGATGGAATTGTTGATTTACCTGGAGCATTAGCTACTGTAACCTCAAATCCCGCAGATATTCTCAAACTTGATGTAGGTCATTTATCTCTAGGAACCAAAGCAGATATTTGTATATTTGATCCAAATCAACAATGGAAAGTAGATGCGATTAATCTTCATAGCAATGGTACAAATACACCTTTTGACGGGCAACTTTTACCAGGTGTTGTACGTTATACGCTAATTTCAGGTAAAGTGGTTTTTGAAAACCTTGATTAAAATATTAGATTGTTCTAAGAACATTTTTATAGGATCAGTCAGGTAAATTAGAAAAACGGTAATAACACTTTCGAATACAATTAAAAATTCCGGAATATTTAACTTAAAGCGGTCTCTCTGCTTTAAAAACAGGTCTAACTGTCATGGTGATTCAAAGCGAAATTGTAGATAAGACAGCAATGGAGATCCGCTATGCTAATGTTGTTAAACGATTAAGATCAGCAGAAATCCGCTTCAATAGACTTCCTGGAAGTGTTTGTCTCCTAGCTGTTAGCAAGAAACAAAGTTGTAATGCGGTCCGAACGATAAACGAAATGGGCCAACTACATTTTGGAGAAAATCAACTACCAGACGCTCTAACTAAAATAAATGGACCTTCTGGATCTGGAATAATATGGCACTTTATAGGTGCTATACAAAAAAATAAATGCAAAGATATTGCAATTAACTTTGACTGGGTGCATAGCATCGAACGTTTTGTGACTGCAAAGCGCTTGTCAGCTTTTCGTCCTAATCAGCTCAAACCACTAAATATTCTTTTACAAGTGAATTTGCAAAACGAACCTACTAAATCTGGTATACCTCCTAATGATATAACAGAGTTAACCAAGAGCATAATTGGATTACCCAATCTAAATATCTGCGGCTTGATGACCATACCAAAACCCAATTCTGACTTTACTCAGCAAAGGCTGGTTTTTAGGAAATTACGCGAAATTCAGATTGAATTAAGTTACTCTCTAAACCTTAATTTACCTCACCTCTCGATGGGCATGACTAACGATATGGAAGCAGCGATTGCAGAAGGCGCTACACATATACGTATTGGAACTGGCATCTTTGGCCCTAGATAATTAAATCTTAATTTCGAAAATATACCGTAATGATAAAAAATTTAAATATTTCTTTCATCGGTGGCGGGAATATGGCATACAGTCTAATCCATGGATTGGTTGATAATGGAGTAGACGTTGCACGAATTAGAATCGGTGAACCTAATCATAGTCGACGAAAAGAACTATCAAAATCCCTCAAAGTAGAAACATATGCGGATAATTTAGCGTCAATCGAAAATTCAGAAATTATTGTTCTGGCGGTGAAGCCCCAGATTGTAAAAACAGTGATTACCCAGGTAGCAGATAAAATCTCACATAACAACGCTTTAATCTTATCTATTGCTGCTGGTATTAGTATTCAGAACATTGAATCGTGGGGTAAGCCCGAGATTCCCATAATTCGTGCTATGCCAAATACTCCATCCCTTGTCAGGTCGGGCATTACCGCTCTATGTAAAAATTTAAATGTATCACCGAATCAAAAAAAACAAGCCGAGTCAATCATGTCATCGGTCGGAACAGTTATTTGGTTAGAAGATGAAAAACTAATGAACACCATCACTGCGATCTCTGGTAGCGGTCCAGCTTACTTTTTTTATTTTATGGAGTCACTTGTACAAGCAGCTATTTTAGAAGGAATAAATGAAACATTAGCCAGGAAATTGGTTTTAGACACAACAAACGGAGCTGCCCAACTTGCCTCTAAAACCAAGGAACCCTTATCAATTCTACGTGAAAAAGTCACGTCTCCAGGCGGCACAACAGAGGCAGCAATAAAAGTCTTTGAAACAAATGATTTTAAAAAGGTTATCAAAAAAGCAGTTTCTGCAGCTCGAATTCGGGCTGAAAATCTAGTCATACCTTCTGGCAATAATGATGAGTAATTACTTGAGTGATGCTGCTCTATACCTTTTTGACTTTGCGCTAAGCATCTACATAGTCATCCTACTGCTGTATTTGCTGATCCAATTTACTAATTCCGATACTCGGAATCCGATCTCACAACTGATTATAAAAGCAAGTAGGCCAATCCTGTATCCTCTATACCTCTTAATACCTGTTGGTAAGGGAATCCAATTATCGTCTATCATCGCACTAATTATTCTCGAGTCCTTAAGAATTCTTTTGTTGTACTTATCAATAGAAATTATCCCGCAATTTTCAGGTATATTGATCCTTAGCATTGGGAAGCTATTTCAACTAACTATCTACATAATAATTGGCTTTCTTTTTGCGCGATCAGTTATAAGCTGGATATCCAACAAAAATTATCATTTTTCCGTAACACTCTTATACTCTATGACAGAACCCATGCTTCGTAGAATCCGTATCTTAATACCAATAGGTGGGTTGATCGATTGGTCTCCTATTTTACTTTTTGTTTTTCTAATGCTATTACTACGACTTGTTGTGCAGCCCTTACTTGATTTCGGCGTCTTATTAATCTAGTTTTTTAGGCCTACAAAAAATCCTGTCTATCGAAGTGTCGCTGGCATCCACTATCTATAAAGCCTGCTGGCGTACTAACTCACTTAATCGACTACCACTGTCATCCAGTAGCTCGTGATAACTTCCTCGCTCTACAATTGAACCATGCTCTAAAAGATAGATTTCATCTGCTGTTTTAATAGTAGAGAGTCTGTGAGCGATTACAATAATAACCATATTTTTATTGTCTTTAAGATGTTCGATAGACTGTTGAATTAACTGTTCAGACTCAGTATCTAAAGAGCTTGTGGCTTCATCTAAAATTAGAAAGTCAGGCTCTCGAATAATTGCTCTTGCTAAAGCCAATCTTTGGCGTTGCCCTCCCGATAAGCGAAGTCCTTTGTCTCCAACCGCAGTGTCAAGACCTTTAGGCATTTGTTTAACGAACTGCTCCGCATTTGCTAGCCGACATGCCTTCCAAATTTGTTTTTGATCCGAATTCGGAGATGCCCAAAGCAAATTTTCCCGAACAGAGGCATTAAACAATTGTGGCTCCTGCGGAACATATCCCACTCTAGATCTAAAGCTATCGAGATCATACTGCTCTAGCTCTACATCATCCAATGATATCACTCCGCTATCTTGGCGATACAAACCCAACAATAAATCAATCACTGTAGTCTTACCAGCACCAGAAGGCCCAACAAGAGCATACATGTTCCCTTTATTAAATCTCAAATTGAGCTCTTTAATAGCAGGTCTATTAGATTCATAATTAAAAGATACATCTTGAAAGTAGATACCTTCACTCAAGCTTTGATATTTTATTTGACCAGTAGGCTCAACCAATTTTTTAGCTTCTTTTTGAAGGTTTTGTATTTGTTCGTAAGCGGGCATAAAGCCTTCAATTGATGCTTTCCCCTGAGCTACCATACCAAGCATTGGAATTGCGCGAACAAAAGCAAACAACACCACTGCCATATCACTTATCGAGGTTCCTTCGGAATGGGATACGTATAATGCTAAGAGTGCTGCTAAAGTTCCTAACGGCACAAACAATAATTGTATACTTTTAGTTATAGTGCCAAAATAAATTGAAATACGAGTTATTTTTTTTATCTTTTCTTGATATCCAGCAACTGCTGTTTTACTTAAACCAAAACCTTTAACTAGCTTGGAAAAAGACAAATTTTCTTCTAGAACAGCACCAACATCATTTCCATATGTCGTCAATTTTTTTCCTAATCTATAGGTGTATTTACGAAGTAACCACAGTGGGGCGGTAATAACCAATGCGGAACCTAAAAAGACAACGGTCATTTTCGGGTTAACTATTATTGGCACTCCTAGAAAAATTATGGCTTGCAATAAATTTGCTAAGATCCGAGCAAAATTACCAAAAGTATCACCAATTTTTACCACTTCATACTGAAATGAGTTCAATAATGTACCGATTTTTCCCTGACTGAAAAACTGGTATCGAGCTTGATAAAAACTACTCATTGCATCACTCAGTAAATGAACTAGAACATCATACTTAATGCGCGTAGTGGCATATACTGTAGCTACTCCTGCAAGACCATTGACAACCATGACTATCGCAAAAAAAATAAAAACAACAACAATGTTAAAATCATAACCAAATTCTTCTAGAAGTTTTTGAAAAATACTAGTAATGTCATTAACTTCGCTATCACTTTGCTTTAGGAGAAGATCCGTTATTGGAGCGATAGAGATGATAGAAACTGCATTCAGTCCTCCTTGTATAAATATTAATGCTAGCAACCCAATAAAATGTCCAGGGAATCTTCGAATTAATTCTCGCAACATTGGCCACATTTTCTTCATGTAAGTCTCACCTCAAAAACCAATCTTGATTTTTTCTCAAAAAATTTGCGCATATTAAACTTCTCGCGTCTCCGTGATAATTTTCGTAGTCATCCCAACTTTCTAGAATTTTATAAAACTTTTCCTGCAAAATTTTATCTTTAGGCTCTTCGATCCAATCACCACTTAGTCGACTTTCCATCTCTAACGCTGCATATAAAATATCATCTTCACTATTATCATCGATCTCTATTCTTTTTTCTTGGTAACGATTTAATGATTGAAAATTTATAGCTCCCGTAGCTATATGCTCTTTCAAACTTAGTGGTTGCTGCGTTGTCTTCCATTTTAGAGTCTTAAACAGTTCGATATGTCGCGGGTCTCCCGTTTTTAGATTACCCACTGGTAGATGATTCACAAAAACCATAGGTATTCGAAATACCTCAGAAATAGCATCTAGGCCTGTTGATGTACTTATAGCAAACTTACAATGTGCTGTTAGCCAAATATCTAAAAAATCTGATTTCGAGCTAGAACTAGCGTAATCAATAACTTTCGATTCAGCACAATTAAACGGATGTTTGACTACCTTTCCCATTCGAAACACCCAATAACCCTTATCGGCAAGTGTCTTAGCAGTTTTTTTATAAGATGATATGTCTGAATCTCGATAATCATGATAAGAAAAGTCTCGACTGGTATTTGATGACAAATAAGCGCTATCTCTTACTATAAGACATACATATTGATCGTCTTCTCTAAGACCTACAGCTCTCAAAAATTCTTTACCTTTAAGCATCTCTCCTGCGCTAAAATCAAGATTTCTCGCGCTATTCTGGAAAATTTCCTGCAGATCTCTCGATCCATTTACTTCTTTTGCAGGCTTAATAATGTGAGAAGCCGCAAAAGGCATAGCGTTCATTAGCTCACAAAAAGCTACTACCTTATTTGTTATTTTGATCTTACGTTTCACCATTCTGGTCAAAGTGCTATTACAAGGCGTACCTAATATGCAGAAAATATCTAGGGTTTTCTTTTGATTTATATTGGATTTTTGGCACAGATAATATTCAACATCGAAAGCGAAATGACCTATCCGATCAGAAAAAAAATAACCAAAACGAATAAGAACAAATGGGCGAACAATCACTACCAGAAATAGAATCGGTATTGACACAAAAAAAATAAACCCTTTTATCAGTCTCTGGATAATTTTTTTTACTATTTTAAAGACCATTTATTACTTAATTGAAGCCAATCGAAATTAATGTTAAAGAATTTTTTATAGATGATAATACTAAGCAAATCATTACTCTATAAATTCGTTCGCTGCACATATAGTTCGGTGGATAGTATCAATAGGATTAGACGCATTGATACCTAAATCAGTTGTTTTTTTCATATCGAGAGATGTATATCTAGGTACTTCATTCGGAGAAACTCTATCACTATTTAAGTAAGAATATGGATTAATCAAGCTCTGATCAACTCCTAAGCAACTTGCGATATGTCTTGCAGCTGTTTCATAAGTGATATCCGCTGCAGAAGATGCATGCCAAATTCCACGCGCTTTTTTTTCAATCAATTTATCTATGATTTTACAAATGAGTTCCATCGATACTGGTGAAAACCACATATCCGAAAAGGGTGATATTGCTTTACCGTGTCTTAGCCTGTCTATCCATGCAGACAATAAGTCTTGTCCAGGATATACGACTTTCGCAACTCTCAAAACAACACCCGCAGTCAATTTTGCGATTGACTTTTCAACTTCGGCTTTCTGGCGACCATATTCAGTAATTGGCGAAACTGGCTCATCTGGATTTCTGTATTGTTTTGAACCATCATATACCTTGTCTGTAGACAAGAAGATAACTTGTGTGCCACATTCAGAGAGATATCTCGCAAGTCTTAGTGTGCCTTCTACATTAATTTTCCTCGTACCTAAAGGATTTTGCCGACATATCTCTAACCGAGTGATGCCGGCGCATATAATTGCCGTACTATATTGATTCTTTGCATTAAGGAAAAAATTATCAGTGAGATCAATATATGGTCTAGTATTGGTTGAGAGCTCTTTATATCTTGTGCTTGCGTGGTGTGAAACATTTTTTTCATCCCAATAGTTTTTAATAGCCCGACCAATGTCACTGTTAATGCCCACAATTAATCTCATCGATTCGGCTACCTGATATATTTAATAAGAATTAAAACAGTATCTTAGGCTAGACGAAAAAAAGTTCCGAATTTTTTTTCAAAAACTCAGTACCAATCGGTGTTTTGGGAGGACATAACGGATTCTTGGACCAATATAGTTCAAAATATCGAAAATGCAAATCTCTTTCCTCTTCTGATAAATCTAACGTTCCTTTCAATCTATTTATCATCTCCTTGACAGCAGAAAGAATTTCATCTGAGGTATTATCGCAAAATCCTACCTGATGTTCATTCCATAGATTTCCATCGGTAATAACCGAGAGAACTTCAGTTAATTTTTTTGTCTTACTAAAAGAATTAAAGTACTTTACAAAGGGAATCATTTCTCCTGTTTTTATATCATAAATCTTTTTTGGAAGGTACATGTCGTTGGCGCCTAAAGGAACAAGATGGAATGGGGCATAATCAGTAGCCAGATGTGGCACTCCTAGTACAGTCGCAACATCTGTAGGACCAGAAGCAGTACCCAAAACAAATTCTGAGATCCCTATAAGACAAACATCGAGTTTAGCAGTTCGATATTCCGAGAATGCATAATCAAAAAAGCCTTGCCTATTAATTTCCACACTTCGCTCTACAAGCCCTCCAATACGGATAACCTGAAATCCACTATCAATCAACCAATTAATTGCTAATTCATAGTTTTTTATATTTGCATTTCGAAAATTATGATAACTTCGATTAACGTTTCTTCTTTGTTCGACCTCATTCAAATAAGCAGAATCCCGTACAAAAACACAAACTAATGGTTTGTTTGGGTCAAGGTTAAAGTCAAGTAATGTTGTCCGCGCAAAAGATCGCTCATCTTTCGTCAACCTTAAAATCGGTTTACTGGTCGAGAACTCTGATTCCACGGTAAAGTATGTCAGGTCATACCAAATTTCAAACTTATGGAATATGGCCTTAAGCAGCTTCCATCCGCTATACAAAAATGATGATCGTATTACATGAATTCTATTCCTGGTTTTACTAACTTTTATGAACATTTGTAGCAAAAATTCATTTGAAATTCTATGGTCTCCCTTTCGGGGGCAAAACAAAACATAAGTAGCAGAAGGCAGTGTGGAAATATCAAATCTCCGAAAAAAAAGATCATTATTTTTTGCTAGATGCCCAAACCTTTCACAAGGTAAACGACCAATCTTTACTGGTCTTATAAGTCCTACCACCAAGAGTATCGGTAACAAAATTATTCCCAAACCAAAAAAAACAACTTTCTGTACTATACTGAAATAAACTAACAATACACGATTCCTTTTCACCAAACATTATCCTTTTGTATAGACCTAGTAAAACTACTTATAATCGATCACTAAACTAATAATTTCTAATGATGAATAAAAAATCAAAAAGGGCCTTGAAACGTAGGATGTGGTACATCAATTGGATGTGTTTGCCGATTCTCTGCAAGATTTTTTACAACACGCTCTCTACTAGAAGAATCGACGATTAGCATCTTGCATATGACATCCGCGATATGCTCCGACCTAGGGTAATAATTTTTTACAAGACTAGGAGAGCTAGGCGTTGGATGATCAGGTAGCCCAAGCCTAAGCGGAGGGCGCTTTAGATCAGAAAAACAATTTTCTGATATTTGAGCAATTATTTCTGCGCCGGGACCCATTGTTTTCGAGCCTGTATCAATAACTAAAACAGTTCCTGTTTTTCGAATCGAATCGTAAATCTTTTCTAATTCCAAAGGTCGTATCACTCGCAAATCAAAAAGATCCACTGAAATACCCGCATCTGCTAATGCCTGAGTAGCATGTAATGCCTCAAGAACCATATAAGAGCTAGCAACAACAGTGATTGCATTACCTTCTGCTATACGACTTGGGCCATCAAGAGGGGTTGTAACATATCCTATCGGTACCTGTCCTCTTACATAGTGAACCCATCTATGTTCCAGAAAAATAACCGGGTTATTATCCTCAATTGCACTTAAAAGCATACCTTTACAGTCCACTGCGCTGGCTGGCATTACTACCTTTAAGCCAGGCACAGATGCAAACATACCTTCGAGACTCTGAGAATGTAGTGGACCTTGCCCCCATCCACGACCTATAACCAATCTAATGACAATTGGTACATTATGATTGCCATTCGACAAATAATGTGCTTTTGCTGCATTATTGACAATTTGCTCCATCGAAAGTAACGCGAATTCCACTCGTTGATGAATGATGACAGGACGTCGACCTAACATAGCGGAGCCAATCGCTATACCAGTGAAACCATTTTCAGAAAGTGGCGTTTCGATTATTCTATCAACTCCATATTTATTGGAAAATCCGATAGTGGTTCCAAAAATTCCCTTCGGATCTGCAACACCCTCTCCAATCAAATAAACGCTAGGATCCCGCGCTAATGCGAGATCTAATGCATTATGAATAGATTCAGACCCAGACATTTCTAAAAATTCAGGCATAGACGTTTTCTGCTACTGTATTTGACTCGGGAAATGGTGATGCCTCAGCAACTTCAAACGCTAAATCTATCTCGCTTTGAATTTCTGATCGAATATTGTTTTTTTCATTAATAGTTAGAATTCCTTGTTCACAAAGCGTGCTTTCAAATCTATTAATCGGACATAAACTAACCCATTTTTCGTGCTCAGAAACACTGCGATAGCCGAGATCATTGTCAAAATTTGGACCACAGTGTTCTCTCCATCTATAAGTATCTGCTATAACCAAGCTTGGTCCCGCTCCGTTTCTTGCTTTGTCAACCATTTGTGCTACCGTATCAAAAATTAGCAGTACATCATTACCGTCTACACTGAAATTTTCGACTGAATGAGCATTCCCATAAAGAGCCATAGATCGATCTGGCTGTCGATCCGACAAACCTGTATAAACTGAAAATAAATTGTTCTCTACAAAGAAAATGGCGGGAAGTTTGTGCACGCTGGCAAAATTTATGCTTTCATGAAATACACCTTCCTCTGTTGCGCCATCACCAAGAAAAATCATACTTACTCGCTGTGATTTTTCTTGTTGAAATGCTAATGCTGCACCAACTCCAACCGGAATACTACTACCTACGATAGGAAGACTCGAAAGAACGCCTACCTTATTATCAAAAAGATGCATCGACCCACCTCGCCCACCACAGCAACCGATAATTCTTCCATGGATCTCGCCCAATAGAGCAACCAAACTCCCTCCCTTAGCTAGATAGTGACCGTGAGATCGGTGAGTACTAACAATCATGTCTTCCATCGATAAACCAGCACATGCACCAACTGCGGTTGCCTCTTGACCTGTTGATAAATGTACAGGACACCGCATCTTTTGTTCATGGTATCGTTCTGCTATAGTTTCCTCCACTAATCGAATACGTAACATTCTCACATATATTGAGAGCTTATCTTGATCAGACAAATCATCGGAAGTTCTCTGCATTCTATTAAATTCTCTGATCTCAGTAATATGAAAAAAAGTTTAAAATCTGCCTCATAGGCGTGGTGCAAAAAATATTTATATTAGAAATATATAAATTCAAAGTCACCACTATAACCATATTCCTTAAAAAGCCAACACCATTCATCAAAATGAAAGAAAGCTTCTGCAGTAAGAGCCCAACACTGTAAATTAAACAACTCCCTTTCATTACGATAACTTTCCACCATCACAAATCCTTGTTTACCTACACGTTCGATCTCAATTAAAGCTTTTTTTAAATTAAATATATGTAAGTTATGCAAACTTCCTAAAGATATAACTAGATCGAATTCACTATCCTGAAATGGATAATCTTCTTGCGCGCCCTGCACAAAAAGATATGGTTTAATTTCTTTTTTTGCTTCTTCGATGCCATGTCGAGAAATATCAAATCCCGATATGTGGAGGTCTGGTAGAATTTGTTTCATTTCATATAGAAGAAAAGCTTTACCACATCCTACATCTAGAACTGATGATTCATTAGTGAGCTGATATGTATCAATGAGTTTTTGAGCCACGGATGCCCAATGACCGGGAATAAATCGGTAACCACCATAGCCATATCGTCTATCCCCATCCCAATAGTCTCTCTCAAACTGACGTGCAATTTTCATGCAGTGAACTTTATCGTCATTCATGCGAGCTAGGCAGTCTCTGGTTGTGCTCTCATGTAGGCTCGTCACAATTTCTATAAATTTTCCCATCGTAAATATATTTAAAAACCTTTAAAAATAAAAAAACAATTTTCTTCGAATGCCAAAAAATATTTAATCTAACAATGCTATCAAGTCGCTTGAATCGGGCGCATGTTCGATTGCTTTTTGCACTTCCCAAATATCTTCAATTCTATTTATATCTCTGTATGTTTCGATTTTTAACGTTTCAAGAGCAAAATGTAGAGACCGTCCTTGCTTTAGAACGGCACTATAAATTCTCTGTCTCTTCTCTTTTTCTAAAGGTAATTGAAACATGCTATAGAAAACAATTCCTTCGATTTCAGGCAACTCAACTAATACCTTTTGTAACATAGCGTAGCAATCATGCATAATGTATTCAACAGCGCTTAAAAGATACAATAAACTATTTCTTTTGCAATAGTCTCTAATCACCAGATTCTGAACACGCTGTGGTGCACGCTGACCTAAAAAAGAGCGGCTGCTGACATATCCTCTAAACCCTGTCATAGCTCTTTAACTCAACGAATCTCAGGATAACGGTATTTCAACCCAATACGAGAAGCAGCCCTTAAGGTAATGGGCTTAAAAAATTCTCCTAGTTTTTTGTCGCGATAGGGTGAGAATACAGACTTAAACCGACAATTCATCGACCATCTTGATTCTGGCTCTTCATTGATTCGATTTCCATGCGGGAGATTTTGGTTAAAAATTAATACCTCCCCGTAATCTATCTTTATCCAAGACAATTTTGATTCTATCGATTTATATATGTGTTCACTTGTTTCATGCTCAAACTCTTTAAAACGTGCATGCAAATCTCGTGTCGGAGCTGGTGGCAACAGAAACATTGTCTTTGTCCCAAAACAATCCACCAAAGGCAGCCATACAACAACTTCAAAAGGTGAATCTCCGGACCAAACATCCGCATGTACTGGCAATAATGAACTATCATCTTTTGGTAGCTGTATACTCAAACCAACCTTTGCTTGCATAACTAATTCATTACCCACAATAGTTTCAAGAAGATTTTGAGCAAGATGAAAATAACCCACTCTAAACCAATCTTCTGAGTTCAATTCCTCGATTATATGCAATCGTAAACCATTCAGCTGATCAATTTTAAGAAAACGATGAGCACTATTCAAAAAATCGGCCGGCTCTTTTAGTTCTTTATTAAGATGACGTGCGGCACATCTAGAAACAAATTGCCGTATTGAATTAAGCATGCTTATGTTTTCAACTTTAGCTATGATATAACCTTCTTCTATGAAACGTTCACTTAGTTCAGATTCTCGCTTAGAAAAAAATTTTTCAAAATCTGACATTTTATTATCCAAGTCGCTCTTTTATAGTTTGTGATATATCTTGAGGAGTTAATCCAAGAGATTGCCATATGCTTTGCTGCGAGCCATATTCATCTATAAATTGATCCGGTATTCCGAAGCATTCCACTTGGGGTAGTGAATCAATTGAATTACGATGAAGAGCTTCTAACACCGCGGTTCCAAGCCCCCCGGTAACAATATGCTCTTCTAAAGTGGCCACCAAACGTACTTTACTAGCGAGCTCCAGTATGAGCTCTTGATCGAGTGGCTTAACGGTGTGACAATGCAAAACGCCGGTTGCGATACCGTGATGTTGCAACATATCAGCGGCTGCAAGAGCGCACTGTGTCATTACCCCTGTAGAAATAACAAGAACTTCGCCAACTTCGCGCAACAAAATTCCCTTACCTATCGAAAAATTATGGTCATCGGAACTAATAATGGGATCACCCCCTTTTGCTAACCGAATATATATAGGGCCATCCCAATCTAGAGTTTGATCCATGACTCGCCGCATCTCAGCAGCATCACACGGAGCAATAATCGTCATATTAGGTAAAGTGCGCAGTATTGCAATATCTTCAATTGCCTGATGTGTTGGCCCTAGTGGGGCATAGACAACACCACCACCATTGGCAATTAATCGAACCGGTAAGTTCATCAAGCTGAGATCTATAGCAAGCTGCTCAAAGCATCTGCGGGTGAGAAAAGAAGCTATTGTATTAACATATGGTATGTATCCTTCCATTGATAAACCGGCTGCCATACCTATGATGTGTTGTTCCGAAACACCTTCCATGATCCAGCGCTCCGGCATATCCTTTTTCATATCAGCCAGCACTCCAACCCCCAAATCGGACCCTATGAAAATGACCCTATCATCACGGCATGCAAGCTGATATACACAATCTAAACTAGTTCTTCGCATCGATCAGTGCCTGTTATCTCAACCTAAACTCTCGTACAATTTAGTGATATCTTCATCTGACAGTCCTGATTTATGGTGCCATGCGGCCTGGCCTTCAGCTAAAGAAAATCCTTTTCCTTTAATAGTGTGACAAATCACAGCTGTGGGCTTAGATGATTCTAGCGGCAAAGAATACATTACTTCTTCTAAAGCCATAACGTCATGTCCATCTACTTCTTTTGTCGCAAATCCAAAACTTTGCCACTTCTGCGATAATGGCTCCAAATCAATAACATCAACCAATAGACCATAGGATTGCATCTTATTGTAATCTATAAAAACTGTTAGATTTGAAAGTTGATGCTTAGATGCAGACATGGCTGCTTCCCATACTGACCCTTCATTCAGCTCACCATCACCCAAAACAACAGCGATCCTATGACTATAACCGCCGATCTTCCCGGCCAAAGCTAAACCAACCCCAATAGGTAACCCATGCCCCAAAGATCCAGTTGACGCTTCTACGCCTGGAACCTTCGTTTCTGGATGTCCACCCAGGCGTGACTGACTAGAGCAAAATGTATCTAATTCATTTTTGGAAAAGAACCCTTTGTCTGCCAGAATTGCATATAGAGCTAAACAACCATGTCCTTTGCTCAAAATAAAACGATCCCGATTAATCCACTTGGGATCTTGTGGTCTAACTCTAAGCCATGAGTCATATAACACTCTTAATAACTCAACAATTGAACCAGCTGGACCTACGTGTCCTCTTCGACCACCATCAAGCATTCTAACGATCAGTTTTCTTAGAAAAATTGATCTCTCATCCAACACCGATTTTGCTTGGTCATTCAAACTGAAAATCCTTATATTTTTTCTTTATTTGCTCTAAATATTTTTTTGACAATTTAAGTTGTCTATCTAACATAATATTCCTATTCTTAGGATCTAGTCCAACAATTTCGGCTCTTCTCGCCCAAATATCTTTTCTGTATTCATTAAGTAAAATTAAACACCAACAAAGCCCAAGCATTGGCCACATTACTCGCGCACGCTCAATCACTATTTTTCCAAAAATATCTTTAGTGCCATCAATCCATAATGCTCTTAGATCTTTAGACAATTTCATCCCCGGATGTAATAGGAAATCTCCTATAAGCTTAGCTGGATCATCCCATCCGAAATATTCGAAATCAAAAAAAATTATCTGCGAGCCATCAACTCTTAATGCATTATGAAACCCAAAATCAGATGGGCTTAAAGTTCTTTCTTTAAAAGATATCACTTCATCATAATTTTTAGGTTTCGGCCAGTGTATCCTTGACCACTTCAGAATTTCTTCAGCCATTGGTTCTAGCTCATCTGTTAAAAAGACTTTAAGTTTTGATGATTTTACGCTTTGATCTCTCAATGTCCAAAGTCTCTCATAAATTTGTTTTTCCAGCTGATCACCACTAAAAATTGCTGCGGATGCGCCGGGAAATGTTGAAAATTCGGGAAACTCTCTAAGAGAATGGATATTAGCTAGCAACTCGAGAGCTTGATGAAGATCATTCTTTTGTAGGTTCTCGACTGGTTCACCCTCTATCCATTCGTACATAGCCGCGTGCATTTTCCGATCTGAAGCGATGGGGCATGGCACTTCTTTGATATTACGCTGACGCAACAATCTAAGGCCCTCATACTCTGCGAATAGTCGATCATGATGGTGATCTACTGGATAAATCTTTAATGCATTTATTGATCCATCAATCATTTCCACTCGACTTATCCCAGCATTTCGTCTACCACCAATATTCTTAGTTCTGATCCCGGAATTTACCCGACCACTTTTCCATTTACATTCTATGACTGCATGACCACTGACTCGACTTGCAAAATCCTTTACCTCATCCTCAAGCCATCTTCCAAGTATATTATTTTCAATTTCACCCCAAGATTTGACAGTATTGGTAAATCGAAATCCGCCGACTCCCGTAGGATCAAAACCAAAAGTCTTCGTTGCCCTCGGAAGTCCATCATGTTCTATTATTTCGGGGAGATCATCTATAAACCAATCAAATTGTTTTTTTGATATATGCTCTAACTTTTTATCTTTTCGCGAGAAAAATTCTATTTCATTAACCAATGATTCACCGTTTGTTGAAAAAACTTCATGCTGAATTAAGAAGTGGAGAGCTGCTTTCCGTAAAGAAATTTTTTCGTCATCTAGATGACCGTATTCTGTTTTATGACTCACGATATCGACAACAATGTTTCGATACTTACATCGCCACAAAAATCGATATACTCCTTGAAAAAGTTTTGCTCGATTTAACCATTTTCCGTAAACTTTACCCTGCAAACGTTGCCATGCAATATCACCATCTTTTTGCTGACGAATATAATTACGAACTTGAAGTCGATTTCCTTCCCAACCGATCGGTATAAGCTTTAGTTCGAGAGCTCCGAACAAAAAAACCTCGTCATAACAAATTACTGTATTGTCGAGATCGACACCTAAATGCATTCAAACCCCATAAAATTTATTGACTGTTTCGGCTACCAAACAGATTTGTTCGTTGGTGAGGCTTTGATTAATGGGAAGGGAAAGTATTCGCCCTGCTTGATATTCAGTTACTGGAAAATCGCCTGGACTGTAGCCTAAATATCGGCACGCTGGTTGTAAATGAATTGGAACAGGATAATGGATCGCAGTTTCAATATTCCTAGACGCTAGGAATGATCTTAGATCATCCCTTTTTTCGACTTGTATGACAAACGTATGCCAAGTATTAAATTCTTCCGGACGATCAGGAGGAATGAATACAAAATTTGGATCTAAAACAGACCGATATATCGAAACATTATTGCGTCGTTTCTCAACAATGTATTTTAATTGCGACAATCGAAATTTAAGTATGCCAGCTTGTAATGAATCCATCCTCGACACAAAACCGAACTCGCTAACTGTTTCCCGATCTACTAATCCATGATTTCTCATAAGACCTACTTTTTTTGCAATCTCATCGTCATTCGTAGTTATAAAACCAGCATCTCCACATGCATTAAGATTCTTTAGTGGGTGTGCAGAAAAACATCCCACGCTACCCCAAGATCCAGCTATTCTGTCGTTGAGTCGGGCTCCTGCTGCCTGCGCCGCATCTTCAACAACTAAAATATCATTATGATTAGCGATATCCATAATCATTTCCATATCGGAAACTCTTCCAGTTAAGTGAACTGGCATAACAGCTTTAGTCTTCCTCGTGATCGATTCTTCTATCAAATTGGGATCAATGTTTTGATCTGCATGTACATCTACGAAAACAGGCTTAGCGCCAACTTTGACAATAGCTGCTGTAGAAGCGATAAATGAATTTGGCGGTGTAATTACTTCATCATTAGGCCCCACACCCAGCGCTATTAGAGCAAGAACCAAGGCATCCGTTCCACTATTGAGCGTGATAGCATGTTTAACGCTAAATGATTGCTCTATCGTAGTTTCAAGTTGCTCTATTTCTTTGCTCCCTACATATTGTCCAGACTCAAGAATAGACTCAATTATTGGAAGCAACTGATCTCTTTCTTCTTTCCATTGGGCAGACAGATTTACATATGGAATTTCCATCATATGGAATAATCTTCATAAAACTTAGTTACAGTTTTTATTACATAATCCATCTCTTCTCGACTTAAATGCTGATCACATGGAAATGTAATGATTCGTTCTGCATGTCTATCAGCGGTCGGAAAATCTCCTTCTTTATAACCATACTTAGATAAAGCGGGCTGCCTATATATTGGTATAGGATAGTGAACTTTTGCTTCTATACCATTATCTAGACAGTAATCTAACAACATATCTCTTCGTTCTACAAAAACGATATAGAGATGATAAACGATTCTAAAATCGAGCGGCCTAGGAGGAATTTCAATCTCCTTTATTTTGGATAAGGATCTATCATAATATGCGGCGTTTTCTATCCGTTTAGTCGCAATTTCTTTGGTTTTAGGAATAAGCCAATTACCAACGACGGCTTGAATTGTATCCAACCGAGAATTTGTTCCGAGAATCTCAACAGTGTCGCGCCCCACTAAACCATGGTTCCTTAAGAGTTTAATTTGGGTTGCCAACGCTTCATCATTTGTTGTAACTATTCCTCCGTCAGACCATACATTAAGATTTTTCAATGGATGAAGGGAAAACGCCCCAAACTGGCCCCAGGTTCCAGCATTCTTCGCATCAATAGCGCCCAAAATTGATTGGCACGCATCTTCGACAATAGGAATTTGATGCCGATTCGCAATAGGTAAAAGCTTCCGCATGTCGGTCATATACCCAGTAAAATGCACAGGAACAATAGCCTTGGTTTTAATCGTAATAGCTTTTTCGACTTTTTCCACGTCCATGCAAAATGTATCATTGCAATCTACGAATATTGGTACTGCCCCAAGTTCTGATATAGCTCCAACTGTTGCAACAAATGTATTAGCTGCTGTAATAACTTCGTCACCATGACCCACACCGAGGGCTCGCAATGACAATTTTATGGCATCGGTTCCGGAATTAACTCCAATTGCATATTTAACTCCGATAAGTTTGGAAAATTTTCTCTCAAATTCTAGTAGTGGTGCCCCCAAAGTAAAATCACCAGTTTTTACAAAGTCCCTGAGCTCATCCCACAGGTCATCACAATGTTCGAACTGTTGTCTAAGATAGGAGTATCGGACTTTCATAATATTAATTCAGCTCAATAGATTGCATACGCTTAATATTAAAATATTTTTCATTGTGCATCGAATCTGGAATTCGTTGTTCTATAAAAGCATTTTTGAGATCGATGACCGCATCTTCAATAGTGTATTTCGGTTCGAAACCAAGCTCACTTTTTATTTTCTGGGAAGAAATATGGTAAGAACGATTATCATCGGTAGTTTGAGTCTCTAACAAAACATCCTCACCAATAACATTCTTTACAATTTGTGCCAATTCCTGAACAGATTGATTTTCAAAACCAGCATTGTAGATTTTTCCTGCTACCAACTCTTTTGATGCATTCATAAGTACTATATATGCTTCCACCATATCTTTGATATGTATATTGGGTCGTAACTGCTTTCCACCAAAAACAGTTATCTTACGCTTATGATAAGCAAAATTTGTCAAAATATTTACAACAACATCTAAACGTTGTCTAGGTGAATATCCACATACCGTCGCAGGTCGAATGGTTACAGTTGTAAAATTTTTCGACTGATACTTTAAAAGTATACGTTCACAATCAGCTTTAAACTGAGAATAATCGGTTAAAGGCTCCACCGTCATATCTTCATGAACATCCTGGACGTTTTTTACTCCATAAACACTTGATGATGATGCATAAATAAAGCGCTCAACCCCACTATCTCGACTTATCTCTACCAAAGGCTCGAAAGCATCTAGGTTGATAGATCTTCCAAGATCTGGGTTTAGCTCAAAACTTGGATCATTTGATATACAAGCAAGGTGAATCACGCAATCATGATTTGAAATATTACTCTTCAGAAGATTTTGATCTCTGATATCACCTTTAATTAACTTCAGTTTGGGATGGGGGGCCAATACCTCTTCTCCATAAATCATAAGATCGAGCACCGTCACCGAGCACCCCTCAGAAAGTAATCTAGGGACAAGCATGGCCCCTACATAACCAGCCCCACCCGTCACAAATATTTTTTTAAATTGCATTAGGAATAAGTCCTTGTTGTTCTGCGAAAACTCTAACTGAGCGATAATCCACCGGTATATTACCCAACGACTGCACGGTAAGTGCTGCTACGCAACTACCTAGCGCCGACGCTTCCATTAAACTTAAGCCCCGGGACAAACCGACTGCTATTGATGCTAGCAAAGAATCACCAGCTCCTGCCACGTCGACTGGATTAATTGTTAAAGCTGGAAAATGCTGTCGGTAAACAAAGTCGTTAGTCAGATCTCGACTATAGGCGATAAATCCATCAGCACCCAACTTTAAAACTAAATTGGTACATCGAGTTTGTGACATCAATAATTTGGATACATACTCAACACCATCATCTTGATTACTCAACGCAATACGTGCCTCACGTTCTGTGGGGCAAAGCAATTTAAAATCTTTGAATTTTGATATATCCCCAACCTGACTGCTACATTGCAAATCACCATACAGTGGAATTTGACGTTGTCTCGATACCTGCTCTAACACATCAAGTATTTTATTTGTTATGACGCCATAAACAAAATCGGAAACAATGATAGCATCAATACTAGTTGCTAAATCTTTTATCTTATTTACTAGAATGTTTTCAAGGTCTGGAGACAACCTGTGTTCTTTCAATCGGCTAACACGAAATAATTTCTGATTTTCAACCATATAACGAATTTTACTAGTTGTTGGTCGACTTTTATCCTCAATTAAATCGGCGGTTACGTTGTAATCTGCTAAGCGCTCTTCAACAAAGTGAGCGTGGGAATCATTACCGGTAATAGAAAGATAATAGCAATCACCTCCTAATGCAGAAACATGCGCAGCTACTATACCAGCTCCACCAATAAAATCCTTGCTCTCTAACTCTTTAACAACTATTACAGGAGCTTCATTACTCATTCCTACTGGATCGCAGGCTACATATCGATCAACGATAGTATCTCCAATCACAAGAATTTTTGGTCTTGGATCGTCTTCAATATGGGAAAGGATGACATCTAACTGAATATCTTGTGCCAGCAGCGCTGATTTAAATTGTTTAGATCTGCCCCCTTCGATTTCATCTTGGGGCGCAAACAATAAGTCTGACGTTGCATAATGAATTTCCCCAGCCTCATAAACAACGCGACCTCCAAAGCGTTTTAATCGATCTACGGCCTCATACACCTCTAGAGATCGTTCTTTCTCAAATTCTCTTCCAAGAACAAGTGTGGTTGGTTTAATTAAACTGACAAGATTTTCTAGCCCTCCATTGTCTAATATAATTACATTGTCAATCAACTCTAAAGCAGCTACCGCTTTCGCACGTTCGATATCTGGAAAACACTCTCTTCGCTCCAAATCAGAAAGCATATTGTCACCTCTAAGAGCTACAACTAACTTAGTGCCATATTGTTTTGCTGTTTGAAAATAGCGTAAGTGCCCCGGGTGGAGTAGATTGAACAAACCAAAACATAATGAAACATCATGCCCCATAAAAAGGTCTGTTGTCTCTCTTTCAAAAGCAGTGAGCGTCGTGACTTTGGTAGATGGGGAATTCATCATTTATATCGAAGCTAACATAGCATGAATTGGATTATTTTGAAATTCGCTATGCCAAAATGGCGAATCGTGCCAACAGGCCTTAGGCGCAAGATCAAGCTGGGCTAATTTTAATGATGCTATTTTACCAATATCTCGATGAATATCCTTATTTTCCCAAGTTGCAATACGACCAAAAAAATTGGGAATTACTTCTGTACTGAAATCATTCACTTCCGAATTGTCCATTATCCAGTCTAGAATCTCTGGTTCCAAAAGATACACTGCGCCATTCGCCAGAGTACCCGGCGGTTGCTCAACCTTTTCATGTAAGTTCTGCACCAAACCATTGCTATCTAACTCTAGAATGCCACATTCCTTAGGATTATCAGATTGAAACGTCATCATTGTCATAGCTACATTACTGGAACGATGGTTGATGTGAAATTCAATAAAATCTGAAATATCACACTGACACCAATTGTCGGCATGAACTAGCAATATTTTTCTTCCTTTAAGAAATTTCCAGTTGTGGCGAAGAGTTCCAGCAGTACCCAGCAAAAAGGGCTCAACAACTCCCAAAACCCAACTTTCAAATTGTGGTTGACCCAAGAATTTTTCAACAATTTTTTGATGGTGATAAATATTTACTATAACCTTTGGTATGGAACATTGTTTGAGCATACACAACCAATATTCGAGTAATGGTCGTCCAGATATAGGCATCAAACACTTAGGCCAATGATCAGTAAATGGTCGCAACCTTGTTCCAGCTCCAGCTGCCAATAAAAGAGTATGTATATTACTCAATATCGCGAGAACCACCTAAGTAATGAAACCAGCTACGTGTAGCCTTCTTAATTGTATCCTGAGTCCAGACAGGCGCATCTTTCCAATCATTGATATTGATTAATAAATTCTCAACACCCTCCTCAATGTTAATCTTAGGCATCCAGTGCACCTGGTTTCGAATTTTAGTGATATCGGCAAAAGTACAATCTGGCTCTCCCGGGCGTTTAGGTAGCATTACTAGTTGATTTCCTCCAAGTAATTCAACAATTCGGTTAATTGACACCGTTGCTCCACTTCCTATATTGAAAATTTCTTCGGTAGCATTACTGCTCGCACTGACAATAAATGCGTCAACGACATCCGAGACATAAGTGAAATCTCTGGTTTGACTACCGTCTCCTACCACGGTGTAAGGCTGACTTGCAAGCTTTTGCGCTAAAAATACACCGAATACTGCTCCATATGTACCCGATGTTCGAGATCGAGGACCATATACGTTAAATAACCGCAGAGATACGACAGGCATTTGATAAACTTTTGCCCAATGAAGAGCTAGCTCCTCACCCAACCACTTTGTCAGTGCATATGGATATTGTGGTTGGATTTGCGCTAGTTCCGAAGTCGGAAACTTATCTGGCAACCCATAACAGGACGACGAAGCGGTGTAAATGAATTTCGAAACTCCAGCATCTCTCGATGCTTGTAAAACATTAAACGTTCCGTTGACATTAGTGCCAAAATAATCTTCTGGATTTTCTATCGACGGTACAATATCTGCAAGAGCTGCTAAATGCAGAACCCAGTTTGCACCATTAAAAGCTTTTGACCATTGTCCCGGATATCTTATATCGTCCTCGATTAAATCAATTTGTTTTTTTATCTTTTCTAGATTTTCCCTTCGGCCAGTGCAAAAATTATCTATAACAACAACCTCGTGCCCCAATTTAACCAGCGCTTCCGCAAGATGGCTTCCGATGAAGCCTCCTCCACCAGTTATAACTGACTTCACTGGAGATCTTCTTTTCTTTTTTGATTTAGCCACTGCATACAAATATGGCCAACAATCAATTGCATGTCTTCCGATATTTGCATATCATTTATTGGTACATGAATTGATGTTTTAGCAATATCAAGACAAACACCTCCCGTATAGCCAAGAATTGCGTAAGTCTCCAGATCCAATTCAGCACCCTTTTGAAGAGCTTTGACGACATTTGGTGAATTACCGCTACCTGATAAAATAATCAAAATATCGCCCGGAGAAGCCTTGGCTTCGAGCTGAATAGAATATATCTCATCGTATCCTACATCATTTGCAAGGCACGTGAGAACAGATGAATTTGCGCTCAGTGCTTCCACCTTGATTCCAGGTGTTAGTTCATGACCAACTCCATACAAAAAATCATTCGCAAGATGAATTGCGTTTCCTGCGCTACCACCATTTCCGCAAAGAAATAGATTTCTACCTTCTTTCCACGCTCGGTAAATATCTTTAGCTAAAAATTCAACATTAGTCCAATCTTGATACTGAAGTACAGAAATCAAATTAGAAGCATATGTTTTACAATGGTTGATGACCGAATTATCCATAATCCTTTATACCCGATAATTGCTTGTGATTTTAGTAATCCCAAAAAAAGGAGCTATCCTGACGAAAATCTGCCAAAATATGGCATTCTCCAAGCTCTCCGATAAACCCAGTTATACAAAACATTGGCATTTCTATTCTAATATAGTTCCAAATTAATCGATATTTTGCCGTACATAGTGCGTAGTCTTAAAAATTAGCTATTGCTATTATTGTGCTATCCTGCGACTTTTGATTTTAGTAGGTAGGCCAGCCTAAAGTAGACAACAAATGAATCTCTTCGACCTTCAATTTTGGCACCACATTCTAACATGACCGAACGAAAGATACCCACTGCAGAAGATTTGACATCGTACAAAAATCCTCCAACTCCCAATATGGCTACGCCTGTATATGTCGATCTGCCATTACTAAGCCGAGTAATTTTTAGAAGAAGGCGCGTCTATCTCATATTTCTGATAATTTCGGCCATACTTTCGCTCATTTACTCAACAATACGCCCTCCAATGTATAGAGCAGAGATACTATTCGGGCAGCCTGAAATACCAATTAATCTGCAAACAACTACAGTGTCTGTTGCTGAACTAAAGCGCTTGCCATTACAGCTTTTCCTAGAACATAAGAATAACCTCAGTTCCAAAGCAGTCCAACGCAGTTTTTTTGAAGAAAATGGCAAGGAATACTTCCCTCCAAAGAGCTTCTTTAAGCAAATAAGAGTTACATCAAGCGACGTTGATCCCGATAGGATAGGGAGATTTCTTTCCATTAAACGAACATGGGCTATCAATTCTCCCGAAAGTCTTGATATCCTATCTCGATTATTTTCCTCGCTAGTCAGGATTGAGGTAACTTCTGAATTACCGGAACGATATTTTTTTGAACTCTCTATTGAGTCACCAAACGCGAAACTCACCTCGCAAATTGCTGACGATTTTTCTGGCTATGTCAATCAAATGACCATAACTCAGACTATGAAAAAAGTGCATAAAGAAATCGATCAAAGAAAAGTCCTAATTAAGAATGAAATTAGTAAGAAATTAGAAATAGCCAAGTTAGAGCGAGAAAGTCGCATTTTATATTTAGAAGAACAAGCGCTTATTGCCAGTTCACTTGGATACATAAAACCTGTAAAAGGTAATTTTGATCAAACCGATGCTATGCCAACCCATCTTTCAGGCACAGAAGCTTTGCAATCCCATCTCCGAATATTAAAAGAACACTCTAATGTTAGGCTATTTATACCCGGATTAGCTACTTTGGAAACTGAACTGAAAGAACTGAACAAGTACACTAACAGTGTTGTGATTGACTATGCTGCGCACATAAGAAACCCGGTTGTCACACCATATCTCGCTAGCAATAATAGAATTCTTATTCTAGTAATTTCAATAGTGCTTGGGTTAATCGCGGCCTCCATATACAATATTTTTAGTTATTATGTAAATAATTATAGCTTTAGATAGCAAATAATGTGGTTTGCAAAATGCGAAAATAATGACAGGTGATAGATACAATGACTGAGACTAAGAAAGACGAAGATACTAAAGAAAAGACTAACTTTAGAAATCAATTAAATCTCTTATACGGCATAAGAGATATCATTCGCCTTGTTTACGAGCGCAAGGTTTCTTTCATTCTGATTACAGCTATAGTCTTAAGTTTAGCAGTTTTTTACTCTATTTTCGCTCAACCGTTATATAAAGCAACCGCTACTCTCATACCACCTCCTGATGTAAAAACAGGATCAACGGGGGTTCAAGGATGGTGCCCTCGGATGAGTGGCGAAGATATTTTTAGAGACTTTCGTCGCCATGTTTCAAATAATTCTAAACGGCAAAAATTTTTCCAGCTACCAGAAATTTCTAATCTGCTAAATGAAGGTCAACCTAGACCTTATATAGAGATAGATTTTGATCGAAACAATCGACTCACCTTCAATTTATACGGGCCAAATCCTGAACTTACAAAAATATTAGCAGACAAATATATTAAAATCACGAAACAAGAGTCACTAGCCTACGCTATTAACAACATAGAGAATTGTTTACAAACTGAGCTTACAAATTTAGAAGAATCTCTTGTAGCAGAAAGAATAGTCGCTCAAACAGCGCGTGAAAGAAAGATTAAAGAGGTTGAAAAAGCAAAAGTAATTGCGGAAGCCCTTGGCGTTTACGAATATGATCCTCGAGTTCCGCAAGAACCATACTTTGCAAGGGGCGTTAAAGCACTAAATGCAGAAATTGATTTTCTAAATCAGGAATCAATAGCAGACAGTTTTTCGCCAACCATCGCGCGAGATCTCAACTCTATAAAAATAATAAAAAGAATGTTAACCACCGATAACTGGAAAAAACATACGGTATCTGCAGAAGTTGAAAACCCCACAGACGTTGCGTCAGAACCAGCATACTATTCTATACCGTTGTTTCGAAATCGACCTTTTATTTGGATGTGTGGATTGATTTTGGGGCTCTTGTTGAGCTTTTTTTTCGTTGTTGCCGCAAATGAATTAAGAATTAACAAAAGACGTTAATATTTAAGATCAAAAAATTAGCGCTTTAGGCCTTAAATTGAAAAAAGTGGCTAACTATATTCAGCACTTAACCCGAAGAACATGATGAGATCATCGAAATATACTTTTCAATTACATGCTTCTCATCAAAATCTTCCTCTATTTTCTGTCGGGCTACTTTCCCCATTTGATGTCGCTCGTTAAGCGAAAGAGACAAAAATTGACATAATTTCGCTGCTAAATCAGCGGGGTCTTTTGGATTAACAAGAAACCCAGTACGACCATCTTCAACTATTTCCTTGCAGCCCACAACCCGAGTCGCTATGACAGGCCGACCTATTGCACCAGCTTCCAGTAAAGTGCGTGAAAGACCCTCTCTATAAGACGGCAACACTACACAATCTGCTTTCTTGATATAGGGCCTAACATCACTTGTTACTCCTAGATAAGCTACTATCCCTTCTTCCTGCCAACTTAATATTTTCTCCTTTGAAATAGCGCTGACATTATCTGAACCTATTTCACCAAGGAGTTGAAATTCGACATTTGGATATGAAACCTTGACAATCCTAGCACTTTCTACATATTCCTGAATACCCTTATCCCATAACATCCGTCCTGCCAACAAAAATATTTCAGTTCCATCTCTGTTTGTTTCAAACAATGGAGAAAATGAAAAGCGTTTTAAATCAATCCCAGAGCCAGGAATTTGCGCCACCTGATGCTTACTTACTAAACCAGCACCTATAAACATCCGTTCATCATCATGATTTTGAAAAAAAACTGTCTTTGCACTCACCAGGCCCTGCTTATACAAGTTCTTCGCGACCACAGTGATCCAGCCTCTTCTAATAAATGCCGTACCTAATCCAGTTATTGTGGCAACAACTGGGATGCCTAAAAATCGAGCTACAAAACCACCATAAACTACTGGCTTAATTGTAAATGTTATCAATACATCTGGATGGATCTCTTTTATAGACTTGTAGAAACGTATTAGCAATAATAGCTCCTGAAGAATGTTTGAGCCTTTCCGTTTCATTGGTATCGGAACGCATCGGCAACCTAAATCCGAAAATTTTTTTGTCGTTTGATCAACAGGAGCAAGTAAGTAAATATCATTTCCATCATTCAATAAAGTTTTAATTAAGCCTAAACGATAATTCCATAGATACCATGTCGTATTTGAGCAAAAAACTATTTTCACAACAGTAACGCGCTTCGGTAAGGTATCCATTCATAGGCATGATTTGCCATAAAAAGCCAAACCATAAAACTCGCCAAATAAATCAAGCAAATTCCAATAGTCATTGCAGTTTGTGTTTTAATGTCAGACCACAGCAAAGGTATTCTCGACCAAACGTACAATTGTATAGGAATGAAATAGATATTTATTCTATCT
>CAYFJI010000003.1:0-25822 GCA_964343365.1 uncultured Acidiferrobacteraceae bacterium | reverse complement strand
AACTGAGCAAGATAATTATCCCAATCTCCTCCTACTTCATATCGAGTACCTATTATCAATGTCACTAATATTGCAAAAGCAGTCCAAATAAATATTTGTATGCTTTCACTAAATCGTAATGGAATAACTACACCAATTATTGGTAGACCGAATAATAACCAATATAAAGTCACTATCTTTTAAACCTCCGTCAATCAAATATAATGCAGTAGCGTTCCGTCTTCATTATCATCTATTGCGTTTACTCCGCTTGATAAAGTTTCAGATATTTTTTAGTTATTTTGTCGATTGAATAGAATTCAATTATTCTGCGACGTGTATCTTTGCCTCTAGTGAGTCTCTGCTCATCTGGATAGAGCAAAATTTTTACGACTTCCATCGAGATTTGGTCAGTAGAATACGGTGGGACTGTTACCCCAGTTTCACCTATAATATTTTTCGCGTCACCAACATCAGTAGCTACGCACAACACTCCCGAAGCCATTGCCTCCCCAATAACATTTGAGAATCCTTCACCCCATCCTGAAGTAGATACCAAAACATCCATGGCGGTTAAAATCCTTGCAATATCTTTTCGTTCGCCCAATAGCTTAACTTTTTCTACTAGATTGGAATTATTCATATAACCCGCCAATACTCTATTAGAGGGCAATATATCCCTTCCCACGAAAACAAAAGTTACATCATCTATTTCTTCTAATATTTTTCTTGCTGCCAGAAATAATGTATTGTGATCCTTTTTTGGATGAAACCTTCCAATATGGCCTACGATATATGTGGTTTTAATATTTAACTCTTTTCTTACAGACAATTTTGATTGCTCGTTTGGTTTAAATTTCCCAGTTTCAAATCCGTTGAAAATGATCATCCGTTGATGAGCGCTAAACCCATATTTCTCATGCTGCTGTGCACTTAATATTGAATTGTAAAGAATATGGGTCGGTATGTTAGAAAAGATCTTACAAATCCGAATTGTGAGACGGGTAAAAAACTTCTCTTTTGTTATATCATAAAGAGTTTGTCTGACATTCCAACACAACATTACTTTCTTTGGAAAAAAGAATGCGCTGATCATTGCGAATAGATTTCCATGGTACATCCATCCTTGGATTACGTCAGGCTGAAATCTTATCGTCTTAGATATCAAAAGTGGAAGGGAAAAAAATACATGCCAAAGTCCAGCCCCTATATTAAGTGTCTGTACTTCACATCCTAAGTCTTGTATTTTTTTTGCGATGGGGCCCAGTTTTCTTATGCTAAGAACCTGATGCTCGATATCATTATCTATGGAGTGAGCCAAAATTTTATAGAGCATCATCTCTGCTCCACCAGTATCAAGACCGCTAATTATATGAAGAACTTTACGCCTCATCACAAAACCCTATCTATAAAATTGAATAGTTACACCCAAGCAATACTTTGGAGAAATGTTAAATGGTTTATTAAGACTACCATTTAATTACAAAGCCTATCCAAACTTAGTTATAATTTCCCACTAATTAGATGACATCTTAAATGGATAACACTAATATTGCTTTATTTTTACCTTATCACTGTTCTTAATCTACTCAAAACCATCTAAATTACACCCATGAACCCTTAGAATATAAAGTTATTTGTGTATATCTTTCAGCTCGATTCGCGCACTAATGCCCTCCAATACCATACCCGCTAAATCTCGTAACGTATCTTTTTTTCTCGCATCCTTACGTGGTGGTGGGGCTGAAAGAGTAATGTTAACGATCATTAATGAATTAGCATTGAGAGGTATTAAAGTAACACTGATTTTATTACGTGCTGAAGGGCCCTACCTAAGCGAAATACACAAGTCGGTAACAGTTGTTAACATTGGAAGAAAACGGGCAATACTAGGTCTTCCCTTTATGATTTCCTTTCTTCGAAAGAATAAACCTGACGTTATTATTTCAGCTCTCCCTCACATAAATATGGTTACTTGCTGGGCTCAACGTATATCTCAGACAAAATCTAAAATAATCATTACTGAACACAATACCCTTTCTAGATCAGTCAAATACGCTGTAACTATTAGAGGTCGCTGGTTACCATTTTTTATGAAATTGTCTTACCCGTTAGCCAACACAATTGTGGCGGTATCAAATGGTGTTGCCGACGATTTGTCTAATATGCTTAAGCTGTCTCGTGCTGATATCAAGGTAATCTACAATCCCGTAGTTTCGGATTTTTTGATCAAGAACTCACAAAAACAAATTTATCATGCTTGGCTTGAATCAGAGAAAACTCCAGTGATTCTTGGTGTTGGAAGATTAACTGAAGCCAAAAACTTTGCCTCTCTCATCAAGGCGTTTTCAATATTGGTTGAAATTATCCCTGCTAAATTAATTATTCTTGGTGAAGGAAAACAAAGAGATCATTTGGAAAATATGATCAAACAGTTGAATTTAAATGATAAGGTTGACCTTCCGGGCTTCATTGAGAATCCCTATCCATATATGAAAAAATGTGAATTGTTCGTTCTATCTTCCATTTGGGAAGGTCTTCCCACCGTACTCATCGAGGCTCTGTCTCTTGGAACCAAAGTAGTAAGCACAGATTGCCATAGCGGACCCCGAGAAATTCTTGAGAATGGCAAATGGGGCACACTTGTTCCGATCAACAATGTCAATTCCCTAGCTCAGGCTATGTGTGAATCCATCCAGAAAAACCCAAATCCTATAGACTCAGAAGCATGGCAAAAATATACAGTTCGAAACGTAATATCACGCTACCACAAATTAATATTCTAATTAGATGAAATCCCGAGAGGCGCTGGGATTTAACTTGGTAGTTCTCTATTTTTCGCTATTGTCTCAGCAAAAATAAAATCCTCCACCGTATCAATATCTATGGAATGTTGCCTTTCCATCTTATAAGCATATGCACCATTTTTTAAAAATAAACTAGAGTTCGATAACATACAACTAATTCTCAAAAGATAAATAGCTCCATTAAGTCTATATCTCGTAGGATAGTTCTGACTCCGTGTAGTCACTAACGGGCTAGAAAAAAACTCATCCATCGATAAATCAATTGGTAGGGTAGAAGTCCATTCTATCGGATGATCTATTTCGGTAACACTGATCACACTATCAGCATTTTTTTCTAACAAGAGCTTAATTGACTCATCTATGTGGTGCGCAGTGCGTAGTGGCGACGTTGGTTGTAACAACAATAAATAATCAAAACGCTCGCCCAGAGCATTAAGTTTAGTCAAAACATCAAGAATAACATCGAAAGTCTCCGCGCTGTCGGTTGCTAATTCCCCGCGTCGCAAAAAAGGCACATCAGCGCCCCATTTTTTTGAAACTTCAGAAATTTCTACATCCTCAGTACTTACAACCAATCGATCAACAAATTTAGATTCTAGACCTGCTTGTATTGTCCAGGAAATAAGAGGCTGTCCCAGAAACGATAAAATATTTTTTCTCGGCAATCGTTTGCTACCACCTCGCGCTGGTATTAAAGCAAGTAGAGTTTGGCTATTAATCATATTCGTCAGAATTTTTTCTTATGATATTTAATATTGAGTTGGTAGATACCACGCATTAGGTAGACTTCGCGAAATTTATTCTATTGTTATCAGAGGAAAAATTAATTTTTGAGTATTTTAGTCAGTAGAAAGAGTCTTCACCTTTAATTTTTACTTCATTTTTCGCTCTCTCAAACTCATCTACATGACCTATATCCAACCAGTATTCATGAATCGGAAATACGACAACGTTATTATTATTTTCAACCTCACTAATCAATACATCAGTCATATCTATAGCTCCGATATTCCTTATCTTTTTTACTACGGATGGATTCAATACATAAATACCCGCATTAACAAAGAAATGATGCTGTGGTTTTTCCACAATATTAACCAACTTCGTTCCCTCGGTCTCAATTACACCATAGGGTACCTGTAATTCATAATCTCTCGCACAAATCGTGGCTACCCCTTTTTGATCTTCGTGATATCGGAGTAACTCATGAAAATTAACTCTCGTAAGCAAATCTGAATTCATCACCAAGATTGGTGATTCTGGTAAATTTTCTGGCAACAACCCAAGAGCTCCTGCGGTACCTAAAGGTTGCGCTTCATCAATATATTGAATTTCAACTCCCCACTTTGATCCATTTCCAAAATAAGTCTTTAACTTTTCCGCCTTATAATGAACACTAAAAAAAAATTGTTCGAATCCAGCTTCATTAAGCTGCTCAAGAATCATCTCCGCTATGGGTTTCGAACCAACTTTTAATAAAGGTTTAGGTGTATCAAAAGTGAAAGGCCTCAACCGTTTTCCATAACCTCCCGCCATCAAAACAACGGGGTTTTTGAGTGCTTTCGGTCGATCTATAAGTGGCTCGAGGATCTCAATTCCAACAATCTGATTATATTCGTTAACGATTGGTATCTGAAGTAAACCGTTTTCCCTCATTAATTCTCTAATTTTTTCTGGACTATCATGTCGCGATGCTACCACCGGATTTTCTGACATAATTGTTTTAACATTTTGATCTAAAGGTGCGAGATTTATCAATGCTCTACGTACATCACCATCGGTGATCGTTCCAAGCAATTTTTTATCTTCACCGACGATCAAAACGATCCCTATTTTTACCTCCTCTAAAACAGAAACTGCCTGCCTTATAGTGCTTGACGGTAAAATTTGAATTTTTTCAACATGATTCATTTTCTGTAAGTTAGTCTTCGACCATCAAATAACATCATCTTCGGAGTAGGATCTTGTACTAGTGCCATCTAGGCAATCCCAGTATTCCATTGGACTTTTTCCTGTTCCTGGTCTTTTGATCGTTAGGTTTGCTACAGTTAACTTTTCCCCAATTTTAATATTTGTCTTAGCTACTATGCTTTTTCTTACGATTGGCCGATTCACGATTTCCCTACTGCATGGTTTTTTCACGCCATCCCCCAGCATTTTTCCCACTTGTCTAATCCCCGTTACCATTCTTTTAAAATCCCATGGCTCTATAGAGGCCCGATGATCGGGACCGGCGAGTTCTCTGTCAAGCGTTATATGTTTTTCAATTATCACACACCCGAGAGTGGCTGCAGCTATTGCTGCAGTAATCCCATCCGTGTGATCTGATAGACCTACTGGTAAATCAAATTCGTTTCGCATAGTTTCAATTGCTCGAAGATTTACATCTTCATCTTGAGTTGGATAATCCGTCGTGCATTGAAGCAAAGTTACTCTATTTTTCAAATAATTTCTTGCAATATCTGATTCATAGGCTTCAAGAAAATTATCCCTAGAAGGCTCACGGTCATCAAAAGTCATGCCAAAAGCTAATACTCCAAGCGCCTCCCTTATCTCGTCCAAATCTGCCATACCCGTAGAAAGGATTAAATCACCACCAGTTTTTGCGTACTCTAGTAATAAAGGTCCATTAGTTATTTCTCCTGATGGAATCTTAAAAAGCGGTATCTTCAACACATTAGAAAGAAAATCTAAACTCTCATGATCAAAAGCTGTAGACAAGAATTGGATGCCAAGATCACCACACAAAGAGGCCAACTTCTCATGCGAATGATAAGATAATTCTAATTTTTCTAACATCTTTAGCTGAGATAGTTCACCTGTTAAAGGTTTTTGGTATTCAGCCTTATCTGCGTATTTCGTAACTAAATTCTGAGCCCGAAACGTTTGAAACTTAACTGCGTCAGCCCCACTCGATTCAGCAGCTCGAACTAGCTCTTCCGCCAAATCCACCCTACCGTTGTGATTTACACCGGCTTCTGCGATTACGAACACAGGATAGTTTTCTATTTTTTCCATAAAAACTACTGTTTCAGAAACTCATTTAATATACTGAGGCCTACAACACCACTTTTCTCCGGATGAAATTGAAGTCCCGTCAAATTTTCATGGGAAACAGCAGCAGTAATCGAAACTCCCTCATAGATGCAATGTGCCAACAAATGCTGGTAATTACCTACCATCGCCATAAAAGAATGAACAAAATAACAACTCTCGCCTGTTTGGATATTATCAAGTATTGTGCCCCGCCAATTATGCCGCTCGCCAGGCATGATAACATTCCATCCAATATGTGGTATTTTTCTTACAATACTCCCATCTTCCGCGTCTGGAATTCGGACAATCTTGCCAGGTAGAAGGCCTAAACCTTTATGAAAGCCATGTTCTTCGCTGACATCAAAAAGAAGCTGCATTCCTACACATATTGCTAATAACTGTCGACCAGATTTAACAAAGTCCGGGATTATCTCATCTAATTCTCGAGATTGTAGTTCTCGCATTCCGTCTCCAAACGCCCCTACTCCTGGAAAAATCACTTTATCAGCTTTTAGAATATCTTCTTCTCTACAACTTACTTTTGCTTTATACCCAACTTTCTCCACACCCCGGAGGACGCTCCGTACATTACCCATTCCATAATCAATTATTACGATATTCATAAAGTATGGTGTTTTCCTACAAAATAACTTTGCGCACACTAATATTCTGGCCAAGACAATAATCACGAACCTCAGCCACTGTCAGATGTCCATAGTGGAGAGCGTGAGCCATTGCTATGCCATCTGCATTAGCATTCAAAGCTACCTCATTTATATCGACAAGCTTTCCCATTCCACCACTCGCAATAACTGGAATATTGACTACATCTGTCACTGCTTTTACTAAATCAACATCAAAACCCTTTCCGGTGCCCTCTCGATCAACTGATGTGAGAACAATTTCACCAGCACCTCTACTTTCTGCCTCCTTAGCCCAGTTCACTACATCTAAACCACTATGCTCTCTTCCGTTATCAAAATATGCCTCCCATCCTGAGTCAATCCATTTAGCTTCTATCGATAAGGCCATGCACTGACTTCCGAAACGCTTTGCTACTTCCGAAATTATTCCTGGATTCTTGATCGCTTCTGTGTTGATCGATACTTTATCTGCCCCACTATTCAATATTTTTGTCACATCTTCTATCGTCCTAATGCCCCCTCCAACAGTTATCGGGACAAAAATATCTTTGGTCGTCTCTTCGATTATCTCTACCAAACTATTTCTTTCATACAAACTGGCAACAATATCTTGGTAAATAACTTCATCAATTCCTTCTTCATAGTATCTTTTCGCAAAGACGTTTGGATCACCAATTTTTCTAAGTCCCTCTAATTGAATACCCTTAACTAGATTTGGCGCCTTTATATCAAGACGAGCAATTAATCGAAAATTTCGCATAATTCCTAGCCGAAATTCTTACCCAGTTTTTCTCGAAGCACCCAAGTTCCGTGATCGAGTTTCCAAAGATGTGGTGATCGGAATTTATCTGCCAATGACAAGAAATAATCACGATCGACAATGGGTTGGTCGAACCATTTGCTGGCTTCTGGATACTCCTCTTTTCTTATTGAAAGATAATCAAATAACTCAGTTTCAAACCTTAAAGGATATTCTCCATCGTACTTCTCAACAAGCAAAATACCCTCATCCCGAGTAATTTCACTGTTCCGTATCTCTTGAGCAGCATCATAAGTGGCTCGGCCTAAACCGAATTTAATATATGTAGTGAAATAATGAAGATCATCCATTTTGTCATCAATACTATTATATTTGCTGTAAGTACCAGGTGTACGTTCTGGAGATGCATGAAAATCACCATGATCCACAGCATAATAATAAGCACCCTGAGGATGCCAAAACAAATAGTAACCCAAGTAATGTACTTGTATAGTCTTTTCTTCGACAAGATCTTTTGGAATTGGCATATATAATGAAAGGTCCGAATTACTGATTCCAATTTCTTGCCGCCACTGATCAACCGAAATTCCACCAAGATATACCGTTGACTGAGGTTTAGATGCGAAATATGCACTTTCTCGTTTTGCTGAGCTTATATCTTCTATAGGATTTCCATACTCAGCTTCATTCTCTCCGTAAAAAACCAAAGGTATGTCTAACAATGCTGCGATTCTAGGAGCTATTGACTTTTGACCAAACATAAAAGGTTGAAATGGATGAAATAAATTTTCTACTGCCATTCTAGTGATTAAACGATGAATCTTAGTGTTGGGAGTAACGCGATAGTTATCTGAGCAAGACAACACCCACCGTTCAAAATTTTCCCATCCCCATTCGGTATATATGTGTGGCGCCCACGTTACAGTTAAAGGATTCATGCCAAATTTCTCTTTAAGAATATGGCTCGCATAAAAACTATCCTTACCACCTGATCCTGGAACAACACAATCGTAAGAACCATCATTTCGTTTATGTCTGTTACAAAGTTCCCATAACTCCGCTTCTCGCTCCTTCCAATCGATATTCTTACGTTTTTCTTCAGCTAGCCTACAAGCATCACAAATACCAAAAGAATCAAAATTAATCGTATTCTTAGAGCTATCCTCTGTGTGCTCGAATTCTATAGTGGAAGTCGGTCGTTGATTTGAAATTACACATTTTTTACAAAATTTTACTTCTTTCGGTAGTCCATATAGTACTGTTTTTGGTTCAACATCGGATCGGTATTCACTAGGGTCTATTTTTAAACGACTGTTTTTATGATGCTTCATACTTGTTCTCCGATTCCTCTAGACTTTTTGTGAAAATTGCGCATCCAAATCAAAAAAAGTCTTTTGCACATCGATATTTTGAACATGTAATTTTTTGAGTGTCTCAACTATTTTTTCTGAAGCTCCTCCTTCACCATACGGATTTGAAACAGACAATAATTTTTCCTGAAACGATTGGCTATAAATTTTATGCAAAGCATCAAGTATATTTTCACATATCGGCACGCAATCGATAACACTAGCCGCCTTAACTCTACCTTTTTGGCGATCGCCTATATTAATAGTTCCAATTCTAAAACTTGGCGCTTCAAGCAGCCCACTTGAAGAATTTCCAACCACAGCATCTACATGTTTTAATGCTGAAAGATATCCAATCTGGCCAAGAGAAGTATGAGCCACTGACCTTTTTTTATTATTCTCAACGAATTCATCAATCATGCGGTTGATGGCTCTACCATAAGTATCCGCATTTGTTTTGGTAAAAATAATATTCGCGTCAACGTATTGTTCTAACGCATCACACAAAGACTGAAATTGATGCGCAGGGTGCTCCTTCTCTAATGTTGATGGGTGAAATGTTACTAGAAGATTCTTTCTCGCTAATTCTATCCCGATTTTTTTTTCAAGCTCCTCTCTACTAAGTAGAGTAAGGCCAAAAATATTGTCTATTCCTAGACCACCAACGTTAAAGACAGTTTCTGGTTGTTCTCCTAGCTGAATTACTCTCTTTCGGTAATCTTCAGTAGCTGTGAAGTGAAAATGCGACATTTTAGTTATTGAATGACGGATTGCTTCATCAAATGCTCCCATAGTCACTTCGCCACCATGTATATGTGCGATAGGCAATTTTCTAATTAAGGCGGCGATTGCTGCGGCCAACAGCTCAAATCTATCACCCAAAAGAACAAGTATATCAGGCTTTAAATCTTCCAATGCATCTGCCATTCCACATATTCCGATACCAATAGATTTACTAACGCCGACAGGAGTGTCAGATGATAACAACATCTCTATCTTTCTATTAACCCAAAATCCATCATCCTCGATATCTTGATAAGTCATCCCAAACTCTGGAGATAAATGCATGCCTGTCGCTATAACTTGCAGATTAAGTTCATCACAATTATCAATATGCTTCATCAACATAAACAAAAGACCATACTCAGCTCTGGAGCCCGTAACAACACAAATATTTTTCTGTATCATGATGGAATTCCGCTTGGAATATTAACGATCCTCTCTTCTAACCACTCTGTCATAGATAACTCTGTTCTCGAACAACTCGAGTACATATTTAATTTATGCATAGGAGTCCATGCTGGTCGCGTCATCACACCCGAATTGTTTGTAAACTCTAGAAAACTATCTCGCTCTCTCAGATTTTTAGTTAACAAAGCATTAAACCAATAGTTTGCCCTAGATCCTTTTTTTTCTCTCACTAATTCATATTCATATTTATCAAACCAATCCAAATAACGATTCGACAGTACGCGTTTTTGGTTAACAAAATATTCAATGTATTCTAATTGAGCACAACCTAGCGCGGCATTTATATTAGGCAACCTATAATTAAAACCCAGTTCATCATGTATGAATAGCCAAGGATGCGGAATTTTTGCTGTAGTTGACCTATGCTTCACCATTTTTGCTAAGTGCTCATCATCTGTCACTATCATTCCGCCGCCGCCAGTAGTGACTATCTTATTTCCATTAAAACTAAAAACACCCATAGATCCGAATGTTCCAGTATGTTTTCCGTCAAGTAGACTACCCAAGGACTCAGCAGCATCTTCAATCATCACGATATTATTTTTTTTACAAAGCTTCAGTATGGCTGTAATATTTGAAGGATGACCAAAATTATGCACTGGCACGCAAGCAGAAATTCGTTTATTGCTCTCGATGTTCCAGCATTTACCATCATCTCGCACTTCCGTTTTTTGCTCTAGAAACTCTTCCAAAATATCTGGGCTTATCCCCAATGTGTCTCTTTCTACATCAATGAAGGCTGGTGCAGCTCCACAGTAACTGATCGCATTACAGGTGGCGACGAAAGTTAATGATTGAGTTAAAACTTCGTCGCCTGGACGCACACCACTAGTTAACAATGCTAAGTGAAGGGATGCGGTACCACTAACGGTCGCAATCGCATAACGAGATCCAGTATATTTTGCAAATTCATTTTCAAATTTTGTTACATACTCGCCAACCGACGAAACGAATGTGGAATTGATAGTGTCCATTACATATTCCCGTTCTTTACCACAAAATATCGGCGCGTGCAGGGAAATGAAACCCTCACTATTATAGATTTCTCGAACAAATTGAACAAAGTCAGAAAACACGTTATTTATATTTTTAAATTGCGCTTATGTTATTGGTATCAAAAACATTCTTTTTATACCATGCATACGTTCTAGCAATACCCTCATTTATACTAATATTCTCACTATGCCCAGTAATCAGCACTGTTTCACTCATATCTGGCGCCCTTCTAACCGGAGAGCCGGCTGTTTCTTCTCTGTAATTCGGAATCAAATTCCTACCTACTATTTTATGGCATTCATTTACAACTTCCTTGATTGAGAGCTCTGGATTTTCAATTCCTAGATTCAAAATTTTCCCATTAGAGGTATCGTTTTCCATCATTTTTCTCATCATTTTGACCGCATCATCAATGTAGCAAAAGCAACGTGTATGCTCTGGAGAATATATGTCGATTTGCTGCCCATCGAGAGAGAAATGTGCTTTTTTTAGCTGCTGAGGTATAACATGAGACATTCCCATGCGTGGACCATAAATATTATGTGGACGAAAAACCGTATATGGTAATCCTGCATGATGACACATAGCTTCACCGTAAATTTTTGATAGCATGTACGATGTTCGCGGCCTTTCTAAATCTGGCAACGCTAAAAACGTTGATTCTGGCGTTGGTATCTCAATGCCAACTTTCTCCAAAGTTCCAGCATAAACTTCACTTGTTGAGGAGAATAGTAAGCGCCGTAAATTTTTTTGAATCCGTCCCAATCTAATCACATTTGTCATTATTTCGACATTGTCAGTTAAGACTCTTATAGGATCTCTGGAAACATTTGAGACCCCTACAATTGCTGCGAGATGGAAAATTACAGAAAAGTCATCACCTATTTTCAACACACTTTCCCGATGCTTCAAATCACAGTTAATAAATGTAACTCTCTCATTCATTAATATATTACTTAAATCATGATCACTAACTCCTCGAGAATAATTATCAACCAATACTAAGGAATAACCACTATCAAGAAGATGATTGGCGAGATGCAACCCGATAAAACCCGCACCACCAGTTATCAAAATTCGTTCATTCACGACTTTTTACACCTCCTCTTCCAATGGAGTGCACTTGAAGACCCTTTCCTTCAAACATGCGAATCTGTTTTTCTGTAAACAAATCAACCGCATCTAGAATCACTTCTGTATGATTGATAATCCATTCAAAGACTTGACCTTGCTTATACGAAGTATGCGCTACAGCTACGATGACACCATCAACTGATTCATCAGGCAACTCAGAAGGTACTGCTCTTTCCATTTCATCCCAAAAGTCAACTAAAGGATCATTTAACAAAACAACTGCACCACGCATTTCTAATTCTCTAACCAGGATTTCAGTTGGAGTATAACGACTATCACCGATATCTGACCTATAACTTACCCCAAAAATAAGTATTCTTTGCCCGGATAAACTCATATCAAATACTTGATCTAATCTATCGACGACATGGTGCGGCATTTGTTGATTGATTTTCTGGGTTAATTCGACAAACGGAAACGATAAGCCTGACAGTTTAAAAATTTGACTCGCTGCTGCTGGTGCGAATAATGGATCTTTCGTCAAACAATAACCCCCCACACCTACCCCTGGATATCGAATATTTGAATGGGTTGGTCGGATTGAAATTGCCCTTATAATCTCAAAAAGATCTATTCCAATAGCTTCCGCAAATTTGGTCCACTCATCAATAAAAGCTATGTTTGTAGCACGATAAGAATTTTCCATTATTTTTGCGGTTTCAGATGATGCTAATGAACTAAGTTCGGTTAATGGAAACTTCTTTGTATTAATTATTGTTTCAAGAAATTGTCTACACGAATTGGCTGCCTCCTCTGTATGACCAGCAAAAACACGCCAGAAATTAATTATGGAGTCGAGATATTTTTCTCCAGGCATCACTCGTTCATAGGAATGAGAAACTAGTATTGAATCTTCTGGTAAATTTCTTTTTTTACATTCTTTACCGAGGACAGGTAAAATAATTTTTTCACATGTCCCTGGCGCGACTGTCGTCTCAACTATAACTAATGTACCTGGCCTTACAAATCGACCAACCGTTTTAGCAGCCTCCTCTAAAACACTAAAATCTATTGTTTGTGAATCAATCCCGATAGGTATATCTAACGCTACATCTATAATCACTACTTCGGCTTTTTCATATACCGATTGATCCGTTGTAGCAGAAAGGTTTCCCTCAACTACTGAATTGCGTGTTGCCTGAACTAAACTTTGATCAATGGTTGGTAATGGAAAGTCTCCATCATTAATTCTATCTACTCGACGCATACCCTCTTCGGTCGGTAATTCCACTCCTATGACATCATATCGACAATCACCACTATTGTCTCTCGATAACGATACCGCAACCGCCATAGCTGCACCGACAAAACCTAACCCCTGTATGCAAACAGTTTGACGCTGTCTTTTCATTTTTTCAGTTTTATTTTTGTGTGGTGCAATTGTTCTCAAAACCATGAGGAACAGCGCTATAATTCGACATTTTTTTATCGTCCGCCGTTTCTATCAAGCAGAGGTGTTTCATTTAGTTTCCCCGGTATATCAACAATTGTAACCTCTAATCCTATTGTTTTGGCTTCCATACCCACGGAACTATAAGTCACAAAAACTCGAGAAACGTCTCGCAATAGTACATCTATCGGTTCAGTTGAAACATTTAAATTCGTAATATCTTTGAAGTAGGAAACATAAGTATTGTTAGCTCTCGGATGCGGTCTAAAATAACATGTAATTTTTGGATTATCATTTATAAATTGTTCCATACTAGCCAAAAGTAGATATCCATCATGCAACCCTGGAACTATTAGCACATTCCTGGCGGTTGGGTTTATCTCAACATTTGCTAGATAATCCAGTCGATAAATATCCTTCATCACCTGTACATTCGAATAGCCAGAGTATTTATATATTTCTAGTGAAGAGAGATCTTCAGCCATAACTTTATCAGGCACTGGGACATGTTTTAAGAATGCAGATTTCTGAGAAATTTCTCCTGGAGCTAGAAAATACAACATTTTAATCCAAGAAGCAGGACCGTGTTGAAATCCAATTCGAGTTGGTGGCTTTTCTACAGTGCCGGCAACATAGGAAAGCAATCTTCCAAAAGGATACTCAAAAAGATAGTATACGAACTCATCAACACGCTCGTTATTGAAAAATCTACGAAGTTGTTTTTCGATCATCATGAGTCTAGGTAATCGACTAAAAGAAACAGTTAGCTCTTTCTTTATATATCTTGATATATCTATATCCAGGAACATCTCTTTTTTACTTTTCTTAAAAAACAAGTACGTTTGGCATTTAATAATCCAAAAGATACCAGTCAACACATCTAAGGGATAAATAGATTGATCTAAAAGAACAAATCTATCAGACAGCAGATTATTTTTTAATCGCATGTACTCTCTTAAACTCACATTCTGATGAAATCCATCCATCAATATACTTACCAGATACTTGTCTTCCTTTCTAATAAATCCTCGATATTTGATATCCTCTGCATCGGAATTTTCCGGCTTTAGGTGTTGCGGGTATGGTGAAAACAAATAACGTCTTCCAGATTTCCGACTAGAATTATACCGATTCCTTCGAAAACTATTTAGCAACCCAATAGAAAATATTTTTGTGAGAAAAATTAAGTCGGAACCAAGAATCCGAATAAGTTTATTTTTAGGTACATCTTGATTGATTAGAGTCGCTTTAATTTCGGGAAACATTGAAGAAAAAGATAGAAAAAAAGACTCATCTACACCAACAAGTATTGCATTAGTTACTTTCTTTTCTTTTATTTTTTCTTTTATTACTAAAAGATTACAAATCGAATTAAATGTGTCAAAAATTTCTGTTCTTTTGCAAGAGATATCTGTAAAAAAAAATAAGGACAAATCTTTTTTAATTAATTTTCCATTTAGAAAATGTTCATTGATTTTATAGATCCATTTTGAGTATTTATCTCTTATATCTCTTGCATAGGAATGCAACAAAATAGAATCATTTATAACTTCTACTCTCGAGAAATTACAAATCGGAGTATCAATATAATACACAAAATTGTTGAACTGACCTTTATCCCAGCTAAAGCTAGAAGTTCCTCTCATTATAACTAACTGCCCAGTCTTTACAGAATCATTCATATGTGATTTTCATATTTTTTTATCCAACAAAAAAATATTAAATATCAACGAATATTTTGTTTCTCATGCATCTGTTCAACAATTTCAAGTATCCCCTCACCTAAATCAACAAACTCATCAGGTATCAATTTCTTAGAACGTTTAGGGGTATATCGATATGGTGTAATTCCATAGTGCTCTTCCAAATTCTTTTCTCCGGAAAACACTACTTCTCCTTCGACACCGGTAATCTCGAAGATCATATCCATTAAATCCCTCGAAGTAAATGTTTGTTGCCCGGTCAAAGTAATAGCCTGATTTTTGTGTATCTCATCCAAAATATCCACGCTCAGTCTTGCTGCATCTTTGACATATATATATTCTCTTTTTTCTTTACCTGTGCCTCGGTAATACAACTTGCCCGTACTTAAAATTTCACTTATGTAGCTTCGTAGCCCATTCCAGTTTTGAGATCGAGGCCCATACAAAGATCCGAACCGAAGAATAGTGTAATCAAGGCCGTATTCTTCGTGACACGTTTCTATTAAAATTTCCGCTGCTTGTTTTGTAGCACGATAAAATGAACCATAAGGACTATATACGTACATTGTAGAAGCATAAACAAATCTCTCGATATTTTGAGTTGCAATTGCCTTAAGTATCTTCATGGTACCCAGAACATTAATATCTACTGCCTCGATTGGCTTCTGCCTAGATTCACCTATGTCTGCTATTCCGCCAAAATGATAAACATAGCTTACTCCGTTAAAAATGTCGTTTAAAAAAATATCATCTGAAAAATCACCAACTACCATAGTTTGGTTCTCAGTCTTCCAAGACGATTCTTCTTTGTCAACAATAGTTACTTTAAAACCACGCTGAGTTAACTCATCAGCGATATGACTTCCAAGAAATCCAGACCCACCTATAACAACTGCTTTCTTCATTTTTTTACTCCAAAGACTTATTTTTTCTGGTTTTCGTACTCATAATTTGGTACTGGCCTTTTTGGTTTTTTTCCTAAAAGATAAAGCACCGTATCTTCAGTAGCTTCACGCTCCATTCGCGCTCGACAGTCGATAGACATTGATCCCATATGTGCTGTCAATAGACAATTCTTAAGCTCATTCAAATTACCTTGATATGGCTCTTGCTCAAAGACATCAACTGCAGCACCTCCAATTTTTTTGTTTTGCAACGCATTAAATAGTGCTGTTTCATCAACGATACCCCCTCGGGCAGTATTTACTAAAATGGCATCTCGCTTCATCATCCCAATTTCTTTTTCGCTAATCATACATCTAGTTTCCATAGTCAGTGGCACATGAACTGTAATGATGTCGGCTTCTCTGTAAATTTCTTCTTTATCTATTTTTTCTACTTTCTCAGACTCTTCGATAACAATCTCGGTATCGATATCATTTACTAGTATCCTATTTACATTGAAACCAGACAGTAGTTTTATGACCTGCTTACCAATTCGACCAGCTCCTATGATGCCGACAGTGCACTCTGATAATCGTCTCCCAAAAAAGCGATGCCATACTCCTTCATGCATTTGATCATTTGATATATGTATCTGTCGCAACATCGTGAGCATCATCGCTATGGTTAATTCTCCTACGGCTGGCGAAGGTGCATCCGGTGTATAGCATACCTGTATACCCTTATTTCTTGCAGCTATAAGATCTACATTATCTAACCCAATACCAACTCTTGCTATTAATTTCAAATTGGTTGAGTGATTTATGATCTCCTTATCTATAACTTCAGTTCCAGCTATTAACGCATCATAGGATGATATTTCGTTGAAGAGCTCGTCTCGGCTGAACTTTCTTCCTAGTGGATTAATTACATATTCCACTCCCGCTTCTCCGAGAATATTTAGTGGCGTTTGATCTCGATCGGCAAATGGTACAGTAGAAATCAATACTTTCATAGTAACGTACTGTCACTCCTGGATTGATTACTTAATACCATATCTCTTTTGCTAACCTATTCTCTTCCATACAAGACATTGGCCATTTTTTTATTTTTCCATAATTGACGGTCTAATTCTTTAAAACCACTATTAATAATCATCTCTTCAACTTGAGTGCCATCATTCTTTTCAGTAATTTCAATCATTATCGTTTTTAATTCGTGATTCTCCAAAACTTCTTTCATACCTTGAAGGATACCGAACTCAGCCCCATCTACGTCAATCTTCACATGATTAGGCATTGGCACATTATTTTCAGCACAAAAGTTGTCGACTGAAAGTACATATATGCCTTGTGTATGTTGGGGAGCATATCTGTTACCCTCACTCTCTGGTTGATCTATTGAGTGACATGCTGAACCCCGTACATTTGAAGATAAGAATAGGTGTGCTGTACGAGATGAATCGCTAAATGCAATCGGATAGGCTATGATTCGTGATCCCAACTTATTTAATTTAATATTCTCATTTAGCGACAAAAAATTAGACGCTTCTGGCTCGAATGCAAAAACTTGACCAGCACCTGATTGCATTTTCTTTCCCATTAAAAGGCTATACGTTCCAACATTTGCACCGATGTCAAAAACAATATCGTCTTCATGAATTACTTCCAAGATCCACTTTACAGTTATCGGTTCTCTGTTGTACCCCTGTTTAGCTCTAAGATGATATTCAAGGAAAGAATTCACAAAAAATAATATAGAATGACTACCTACGCTAGTCTTGACTCTTAAAGGAATACCCATCGAAAGTATTAATCGCGCACAAATACTAGTCAACTTTCTCCTATATGCCGAAGGATCAACATACTTGGGCAGTTTTAGACTCATTAAAGGTAGCTGCTTTCCTATGGAATAGAAATATATTCTTGCATTAGCTTGTCGTTCCTCATTAGACAATCTACTTTTTCTAAGTCGCTCTTGGTATCGACACTAAAAGACTGTTCATGGGTCAAAACCATCCGAACTTTCTTGCCACTTTCTATTACACGCAACATATCCACCGACTCGATCTTTTCAAGAGGGGTTTCAGCGGTATTATTAAACTCGAAAAGATAATCCCGTTTGAACGGAATAATACATATCTGCTTTAACATTAAAGGAGTAGCTGTACTCTTGCTTCTTGATGGAATTGGTTCTCTAGAAAAATAGATTGCATTATTGTCTAAGCCTGCCACAACTTTAACAATATTAGGATCTTCAAATTCTTCTTCCGATTCTATCCGCCCCATCAGATTGATAACGTCGATGGTTTTGTCATGAATCATAGGCGTTAATGCTTCAGTTATCATCGACGGCGTATCCATAGGCTCATCACCCTGTACCATCACGACTACATCGATTTTTTTTCCCGTATCCCTTTCAATTTTTAGCATCGCCTCGGCAGCACGATCACTAGCTCTTTCATGCTTAGTCGACGTCATTACTACTTTCCCGCCTATTGACTGCACATAATCATATATCTCATTATCACAAGTAGCTACATATGTATCATCCAAATCTTTACACAATCGAACACGAAAATAACAGTGTCCTATCATTGGTATGCCATGCAACAATGCCATAGGTTTGCCTGGAAATCTAGATGAATTCATGCGAGCGGGAATGATAGCTATACTCCTCATGAAAGTTGATCCTCCATCTGATCTGTAGCAAGACGACATGTTATATCCAACATTCTCATATCCACTCCATACGCGATAAATCTGTAACCTTCACTAATCCTTTGCTTCAATTCTCTAAGATCTGGCTCAACAATATGTATTCCGCTTGGGACTTGATAGTCTTTAGCAGCAATTTTTATTCGCTCTAATGCAACAGACATCTTTTCGTTAGCAAAGTCTCCTGGTATGCCCATTGATGCAGACAAATCGTATGGTCCGACAATGTATCCTGATATACCCTGAATAGAAAAAATCTCTTCAATATTATCAACGGCATCAATATGTTCAATTTGAACGATAACCATTACATTGCTTTTTTGCCAATCATAATAAGCTTCAAAGTCATTCCCATATTTTTGTGCTCGTGCCAAACCGACGCTTCTGTTTCCCAGTGGTGGATAATGAACTGCTGCTACCGCTCGAGTAACTTCTTCTGCAGTCTTGACCATTGGGACGATAATGCCATGAGCACCAGAGTCCATAACACGTTTGATCTGTTCAGGATTGTGCGAAGATAATCTTACAAAAGGTTTAACTCCACATAACTCTATTATTCTTATAATTTCTTCAGCGCGCTCAATACTAATAGCGCTATGTTCCAAATCAACGGTTAACCAATCGAACCCTGCCGCTGCCATAATTTCAGCTACAGCTGGATGACCAATAGTAATCCAAGAGCCTAGACTTGGCATATCACTCATATCTAATACGCTCCTATATAATCAGGGGGTTTTGAAGTATTGTTGCTATTTTACGCATTATTTTTTATTTTCAAAATCTTCGCCAAATCGAGCTTTATGCTTTCATGAGTTTTTTGACCTTCTTCCATACTCATATAATAGTTCCTTGCTTTTTTTGTCAAGGATTCATAAGTTGGGCTGGGCATATCTATTAATTTATTGATCATATCCCCTATCAAGTGCTCTTTATTTGCTGACAACAAAACCTCAGATGGCAAACTTTCAATCAATTCTTGAACTCCAAACTCGTCAATAAACTGTTTCCCACCACCAAGGCCAATACAGCATAAAACCTTCTTACCATAGCCGAAGACTTCAAAACCCAAAGTCGAGAAAAAATGAACAACAATATCACCGACGTAAGTGGGTGAGTAACTTGCTAATTCATTAGTCCTGCTTGAAAAGAAATTTAATTGGCTCGATTGCGCAGCTTCAAAAAAATATTTTTTTTGAAGCTCCATATTATCGTCATGATCAAAAGTGTTACGCAGAACTACATCTAATTTTATTGAGCGTTCTTCGGCATAACGATGGACAGCCTGAAATGTCTTACGATGACCTTCATTCCATGCTTTATATAGGTCTAATTTAGGATTTAAACACAATCCTCTTTTCCACTGAGAAATAAATACAATTCTAAAGGCAGTTTCTTGGTCATTCTTTTTATTTTTATGCGTAGCGAGATAGATGCTATTTCTTAATGATCCAACAGGTCTAATATCATGACATTTAACTTGGCTAGCAGAAAAAAGCTTTTCCTGAGCTTGGCCAAAACTGAAATAGGTCGGAAAGGTCTTGATCTTCGCATTTCTATATCGTTCTCGCAGTGCTAATTGAACCACAGCGACAAAAATTGTCTTATTATTGAGTGCAATTGCTCGGATAATTTCACTACCATCGTTGTTTGAGATAACGATAGCAGGACTTATCCTTTCCACTAAAGCAATGAAGTACGCAGCTATCCATCTTCCTCTAACTCCCAAGTTTTCAAAGTTCCCAATAAAAAACCATTTCAATAATCCAGAGAATATAGCCGGGTGACAAAGATGTTTTCTTGAAATGTTAGATGCTAGGACTAATGTCTTTATATTTTGGGGCACGCATTTTTTTAACCATTCCGAACCACGTTCATCGAATATAACAACTTCTACCGCATCCTTAACTGTAGTTTGATTTCTTACGTTACTAGACATAACTTAAACAACTTAGATGGGCTTACTGCTAATTGCACTAATTGTATATTGATTAACAATTCCTGTTTTATGAAAATCGTAAGTACCTCCGACCGACTTGACTATAGCCAATCCTCCCGCAACGTCCCATAACATAATATTTTCCTCCCTATAAGCATCTACCCGACTACTTGCTACATATGCTAACGATATAGATGCAGAGCCTAACATCCTGACCTTTTTATATGAATTTGTAATTTTTAATAGTCTAGAAACTGACTCATCAGAAAATACAAAACCCGCAGGAAACCCACTTGCGATTATGCTATTTCCTAGAGCATCTTGATGAGATTTTTTGACTCGACAAATCGGTGTTTCGTTACACCAAGCCCCCACTCCTATGATTCCACTAAATATTTCATTCAGGCAAAAACTATTGACAATTCCAAATACTGGCTTATCTCCTTTCCATAGAGCGATGGAGACCGCACAAAAAGGAATCTGGCGCAAATAATTATAGGTTCCATCAAGTGGATCTACAATCCACCTAAGTTCACTATCAGCTTCTGAATTTATTTCGCCTTTCTCCTCAGAAAGAATAGAATAACCAGTATTTTTAAGGGCACTAAGAATTATTTCTTCTGACCGAAAATCCTCTTCAATTTTAATATCCCTATCCATCGTTTGCTCAATAAAATTACTTTTAGCATAAGATTCAAATAAGAAATCGCCAGCGTCTCTTGCGGCTTGTAAAGCAAGTTCGAAATCATAACTATGATCTCCTTTTTCTATAGGACAATTCTTTGACATCGATATTTTCAAATTGAATTCGTTTTACTATTGCTGTTTAAACAAACCATATTTTTCTATTGCCATCTATTTTTTCAGTTTTTTTTCGAATCACGTTAATTTTATTTTTTATTAAGAATTAGGCCTACATACTTTTCCAACACATTTTCTTGTGAATCAGAACCTTCTAAAAATTCCTCATAAAATAACTGATAACTTTTACTATCTGGAATCTTAGTTAGATTTTTTTTTATTTTCATTATATTCTCTGTAACAGCATCTAAACTCTCACAATTTATTGTTACGTCGCTATTGTCGAATATAGTGGCATTTGAATGGAGATATTTCGGATTAATAATTAATTTTTTTTGCATCACTGCCTCTAGGCCAATACTTGAAGCAAAATTCACGACGACATTAGCCCACTTAATCAAGTAAACAGAAGATTCATTCTTGCTAAAAACTACATTATCAGTTGAAAAAAATTCACTCTCTTCATCATCATAGAGATTAGCAATCTCTCGGGTTGATCCTTTTAGCCGTATGAATAAACCTGGTATCTCGCTTAACGCAACTATAAGTCTAAAGCACTCTTTTCGATTAACATTGTAATCCCATTGAGGTAAAAAGAATACGATCTTAAAAAAAGTATTATCCAATTGATTATTTACGATAGAATTTGATATCTCATCGTTAATCATGAACCACTCTCTACAGAATCTAGCACTCCCCAAAACTGAGAGTTTATCTTTTTTTATACCATACGCTTCACACAGTTTTCGAGTAGAGTCATGCTGTACGACATAGCTAGTAAATGCATTTCTTGAACTGAAATCTGGCCAACGCCCAGTCTTACTTTTTAGGTCAATTACTGTTTTACTAACGTCTAGATTCGTATATATATTGTAACCGTGTGGTACGCTATAAACCCTCAATTTGTTAATAAATGCTGCTCTAAGAATATATTTCGCTTTTTCTCGGCCTGATTTCCCAGACCATTCAGTTACTACAACGTCGATACTATGTTTTCGTAAAAAATAATTACCAAGAGTACAGGATACTATAAGATCTAAAATTTTTAATAAGGAATTGAAAGAAAAAGATTCACGAATTCGTCTATGATAAAAATTGATAGTTTTCGATTGAATATTTATAGCACCGTTTTTTTTTATAAAATTGATTCTGTAGTCATTTTTAGGCTCACTGTCTACAAACATAAAATAACATACACTGCCTGATTGGCTACATTTCCATATTATCGGCGTAATGTGATCTATATCATTGTAAGATCTGAGTAAGAAAAGTACTTTTATTTTTTTTCTATTAACTTGAGTCATTTCAAAAATGATTTTACAGTTTATTTAGACTCACTAACGAAATTTTTCTTTGTGTATTAATAGACGTATGGTCATTAGGAAACTACTTTCGGCATTCATACTTAATATGTTCTCTAATTCGCGTCACAAATTTTTATTTGACTGCAACATATCTAACAAGATGCTATCGCTAGAATCAGTTGTAATGGAATATTTCATCATTTGAGTATTACTTTTTTGACTTTGATTTTTTAGTGTTTCGACAATTTCGTTTTTTACTTTTTCTGAATCTGAGATAGTTGAAATTTCGATGTAATGACATCTTTTTATAACATCATTTTTGTATAAGGCTGTAAGATTTCTTAAACCTAAATCAAAGTAAAGAATAGGACGATCAGTTGAAAATGCTAAAGTTGAAGCAGTAGAACAATAATCAAGAATAATGCCATCGTACTTAGACATACATTCTGTCAATGGTCTTGGTTCTGTCTTGCATTGATAGGCCCATTCGACTAAGGATTTTGGATGGGTTTTGACTGTTAAATCTGGGAAATTATCAAGAATAATCTTTTGCCACTTTCTATATTTTTCATCTTCTATATTACGAAACGGTCCATAGAGTTTGTTTGCAGAATACATGGTAGGTATATATAACAGTCGAGAACTACTCTTCGGGAAATAATCTATTGCGTCAGTTTGGGATGAAATTTTTTTTACCGTAGTTGACGTGCGGCGAAAAAATTTTTTGGGCTCAATTAAAGGCGAATTAAATTGTCCGAAAGTATGAGGATCTCCATAATCAACTAAAATAGTACAGAAACTGCAATCTGCGTACGAAAATGTTGGTTCGTCAAATACTGCATTCGCAACTTCACCATGGGTAAAACCCCAAACTTGCTTATTCTGTTGAAGATAGTTGAAAGCGAGTTTTCTGTTATGCAGTTGACATCGTGTTCCAAGAATTACCGAATTCTGCGCTATCTTTTTCTGATCAGACGTAGTATGGATCTGAACATAGCGCACCCAGTTACTAATTATCTCATCACAATTACTTATAGAATACTTCGCGCAAATTTCATAAATTACATCAGATAAATAACCGACCTGCTCTTCTCTCCTGACTAGATATGCCTCCGACCAACTATGACTAAAACCTAACACGGATAGCACTATCTTCTCTAGTCTATCTCTACCACTAGACATTGGTATTGCTTGGCCAATACCAAATGGTAGCAATGGCGCTTTCTTTACTAGGTTTGAAAAAAAACCACCATCTAAACGTGAATTTTGCCGTGGGAACTCAAATATTTCGAAAGGTTGTCTAGCATATGCCTGATTAACAAAAGGAAAAATAAAATCGCTTCCATAATCCTTACTCGCTTCGCGATGAATTAACACACCTGTGAAATGGATCATCAGATCATGAAAAAATAATCCAACTATAGTGCTTGCACAACCGTATTCCCGCCCACTAACAAAAAAATGACGCTTCAGATCCTGAAAGATTTCTAATGCTAATTGATCTGACTGCCTCATCGACAATCTTCTCTAATATCCATTTTAGCTAACCTATTAAGGTTGGATAGGCCAATCTTTTTTCAATAAATCGAATATCTCAACACCCAAATAACGACCATTTTTAAACTCTGATTCACGGAGACTGCCAACATAATTCATCCCTAATTTCTTTGCTAACCTAATCATCGCATCATTCGTAGCAAAGGTCTTACATCTTATCGAGTGAAGATTCAAGGCTGTAAACCCATGGGTAACAATTAATTTGCTTGCTCGATAACCTATTCCACGATTTCTGCCAGCAGAATCTCCGATCATAACCGCCAGTTCTGCAGATCGAGAAATCCAACATATATCCTGAAGAGATATATTGCCAACATGTTTTTTATTTTTCTTATTAATTATCGCAAGTACAATTGAGTCTGAAGCATCACCAATACTTTTTATGAAATGAATAGCATTAACTCGACTATAGGGTAATCTATGATGTCGGTTACCCATGGATGTCGCTTTATCATTTAACCATGTTGGATAGTCTCCTTCTGCATCTGAGACATCTAAAGGCCTAAGATTGATATCTTCGTCTTCTAAAAAAATCATTTCATCTCTCCAGTAACCTTCTCAAAACATCGCACTAAATCATTTATATCCTCTATATTATGAGGATACCTTACGTGCTCATTAATAATCATCTCTTTATAATGAAGTCTTTCTGTATTAGGGCATATACCTTTTTTGTAAACTTGCGAGGGATTGCTATTTTCAGGTGCTGAAAAAGGGTAATTATGCTTAAACAATTTCCGGTTCTGATACACCGGTTGTAAATACAAAGGGGGACTGTAGCCTTGATAGAACAATGCGCCTTCCGCATTAATTGCCCGAACGAATAGATCCCTTGGCACGCCTGCTTTTTGTTCGTTAAATCGAATCGGATAAACATAATATGTTGATTGAGATCTAGTAGTCCCTTCAAGCGGCATAAGAAATGGATTGGATAAGAGGCTACTACTTAAAACCTGAACCATATGTAAACGTTTTGAATTAAGTGCATCAAGCTTTTTAAGCTGTACTCGCGCGATTGCTGCCTGTATCTCAGTCAGCCTATAATTAAACCCCGCGATATTGGTAATATTCTTATACTGTGCTGATCCAACTACGGCCTCACCATGATTTCTAATGAGAGCAAGCCTATATGCAAGTTCATCGTCATCAGTAATACAGACTCCCCCTTCACCAGATTGTATTGACTTGTTTACATTCAAACTAAAAACACCAATATCTCCAAATGTTCCAACGTATCTTTGGTCTAGTTGTGCCCCATGTGCCTGCGCACAGTCCTCAATAACTTTTAACTGATGTTTTTCTGCTAACTGCATGATAGCTCGCATATCTGCTGGAATCCCAAATTGATGAACAACAATAATAGCCTTGGTTTTCGGTGACAAAACTTTTTCGATACTTTGAGCGCTCATTGAGCCTGTTTTTAACTCCACATCGGCAAAAATCGGAATTGCGCCATAAATAAGCGGAGCTAATGCGCACGCTGTCATTGTATAGGGAGATACGACCACTTCATCACCGTATCCGATCTCTAGCGCTCCAACAGCGGCGTAAAGACATGGAGTAGCACTATTTAGTG
>CAYFJI010000002.1:0-88001 GCA_964343365.1 uncultured Acidiferrobacteraceae bacterium | reverse complement strand
GTAGTGGCTCAGTGCTAGCATAAATATTTTGAAAAGTAATCTCAAATTTACGATCACCCACATGGCACGATATTAATTAATAGGACCTCGGCAAACCAAGTATGTGTTGACCAATATAAGCTAATATCAAATTTGTTGATACAGGTGCAGTCAAATACAAACGTGCTTCACGCCATTTGCGTTCGATATCATAGTCGCGAGAAAACGCGAATCCACCAAAAGTTTGCATGCATGCTTCTGCAGCATTCCATGCGGCTTCTGAACATAATAACTTTGCTATATTTGCTTCATGTCCACATGATAAACCTCTATCAAAAAGTGTCGCTGCTTTTCTTGCCATCAAATCAGCTGCTTCAGTATTAGCATGGGCGCGAGCTAACGGAAACTGAATGCCCTGATTGCGTCCTATAGGAGATCCAAAAACACGTCGGTCCACAGCATATCTAGTAGCCTGATCTAAGAAAAAACGCGCATCACCAATACTTTCACTTGAAATAAGAATTCTTTCTGCATTCAGCCCGTCCAATAGATACTCAAAACCTTTTCCCTCATTACCGATCAGACTTTCCCTAGAAATCTTTACATCATTAAAGAAAAGCTGTGTGGTATTATGATTAATCATAGTATCTATGGGTTGAATTTTTATATCCTGATCTTTGAGCTCCCGAAGATCAATCAAAAAAACGGACAGGCCATCTTTAGATCGAGGACCCTCTTTAGACTTAGGCTGAGTCCTCGCTAATAATAATATTAAATCTGAATGCAATGCACGACTTGTCCATACCTTTTGGCCATTGATTATGTAAAAATCGTCTACTAATTCCGCTCTGGTTTTGATATTACCAGTGTCAGAACCTGAGTCAGGCTCAGTAATTCCAAAAGCTTGGAGTCGAAGTGAACCTTTTGCAATGTCAGGAAGATATTGTTGCTTTTGTTTCTCGCTACCATGACGCAATAGGGTGCCCATCGTATACATTTGTGCATGACAAGCTGCCGCACTACCACCCGATCTATGTATAGTCTCTAAAATCACCGCGCCAGCCCGCAGGGACAGTCCCGAACCACCATATTTCTCTGGAATCAGTGCTGATAACCAACCTGCTTGGGTTAAGGCATTAACAAATTCTTTCGGATAATAGCGTTTAACATCCATTTCTCTCCAATACTCTCCAGGGAACCTATCGCAAATCTTACCTACAGCATTCCTTATCTCTTGATAGTCTTCAACTAGGAAAGATTTTTGATCTATAGCATCCAAACCTCATTTTCCTCTAAATATCGGTTTTCTTTTTTCATTGTAAGCCGCAATACCCTCTAACCTATCAACAGTCGGAACTGTCTCACGATAGCACTCCAATTCAAATCTATAACCATCTCTCAGATCTGACTGTAGTGCGTGATTTAAAGACTTTTTTACTTCTCGATTTGCTATAGGTGCATTTAAAGAAATTTTTTGGGCAAGATGCATCACTTGAGGCAAAAGTTCTTCTGGATCAAGTATTTTGCCAACTAAACCCCAAGAAAACGCTTCTTCCGATGAAAACACAGATCCTGACAAAATTATTTCTTTCGCACGCCTTGTTCCAACTGCACGCGGCAAATACTGTGTAGCACCAAGCCCAGGAATAATCCCCAGGGAGGTCTCAGGAAGCGCAAATCGAGCAGTAGTAGAACTCCAAGCAAAATCACAGGCTAAAATTAACTCCAAACCCCCGCCAATAGCAGCTCCATTTACGGCTCCAATCATTGGTAAACTGCATTCCATAATCGCGAAAGCAACGCTTTCAAAAATCTCATGCTGTTGCATCCACTGTTTATCTGTCATTCCATTTCTTTCTTTAAGATCAGCACCTGCGCAAAATGCACGATCTCCATATCCTGTTAAAACTATACACCTAATGTTATGCGAATCTTTATTGATCATTAACATTAGATCTCTCAATTCTTCACCCATTTTTGTATTGATCGCATTTGAAGAATCGGGCCTGTTAAGGACAATTTTTAAAACATTTTCGTCTTCCGAGACAAGTAGAGTCTCAACATTTAGATCAGAAAATATAGTCACGCTTCATCCTCCCCCTTAAATGCATCGAAAATATTGTTGTAACTTCCTAATTCGGGTGCGTTTGATGCTGGTGGTGGGCGATGTTTATTAAAATTGAGCGGCAGCCCCACCATATTAATCCCATCTGTGTCGAATTTTTCCAATATGCCAAGCGCTTCAACTTGCTCATGCTTAACAACTTGATCCAAGGTTTGTACTGGGGCACATGGAACCCCAACCTTCCCAAATCTTTCTTGCCAAAAAGTTATTTCTTTAGTAGAAAAAATTGGCTCTAATAGAGCGTTAAGCGCCTGCAAATTAGTGTAGCGATCTGGGTTAGTTTTGAAGCGTGGATCTAGGGCCCAATCTGGATGACCCAATACACCAACCAATTTTTCAAACAATCTATCGTTTGCGGCTGCCACTACTAAGTAACCATCTACACAGCTATATGCTTGATAGGGTGCAATTCCTCTGACACCAGAACCTTCCGAAATAGGAATTTTTCCAGTCGCTTCCATATCCGTAACGTGAAAACCCATCCAAGCCAGCGCTGTCTCAAGCAAAGATGTGTCTACTACACCACCATGGCCTGTTCTATGGCGCCGTTCCAGCATTGTTAAAATTCCAATCACACACCATAAACCTGTGCCTTTGTCAATAATCGACGTGCCAACACGAACCGGCTTTTCGCCATTTTCGCCTGTAACACTCATTAAACCAGAAAATGCCTGCATTAAAGGATCATATCCAGGTTGATCTTTAAGGGGTCCTGCATCACCATAAGCTCGCACATTGCAGTATATCAACCTAGTGTTCTCGGAACATAAACTACTAGAATCTAAGCCAGCTCGCTCAACTACACCAGGCTTCAAATTCTGTAGAACAACGTCTGCTTTGCTAACAATCCACTTCCTTAGCTTATGTGCACTATTCGGATTTTTTAGATCCAACTCTAACGAATCTTTTCCACGATTGTACGTATGAAACATAGTAGATGACTGACACCAAAATGGAGGCCCCCATTGTCGAATATCATCACCCATTTCAGGTCTTTCTATTTTTGTTACAGTCGCTCCCAGCGCTGCCAGAACCCACCCTGCATAAGGGCCCGCAACACTTGTCCCAATTTCTACAATATTCGTACCCTCTAAAGGGCGTGGTCCATTGCTAAAATTTAGAGTATCTTTATTTAGCAAAATACTGTTCTCCGATCTTAAAGCAGTGAATTGAATTAAATTTTTTACTAGCCATTATTATCTTACCAGTAACTCAGCTCAATAAATTAAAGTCCAACCAATTCGTAAACAACAAAGTTATCATTAACAAACAATACCGGAAGATTTAAGTTGTGATTTTTTTCGGTGAAAATGTATTTAATTTCAGGATAAAGGTCTAATATTCGGATCAGGTCATTGTCGGTAAGTGACAAGAATGCGTAGCGAAATTCATGGGTTTCGGAGGTTTTTTTGAAGCCTGGGACATCTAAAATAGTTATACCCAAAATATTTCTTTGTCGAACGAGAAATTTCTCTGCCCATTGATAGGATAGTGTTGCCGAAAGAAAGCTACTATCTATCTGAAAGAAAAAATTTTTCGATGCAATAAAATTTGCCATCCTAAAGTGTGGTGCATTTAGAATTAGTTCTCCATCAGAGATCTCTTTTCTTATCCAATCTAATGCGTTCATGTAAGTCTCGTATGATATTTTCAATGGAAAATCTATTTCCAAATTATCTTTCAAGATAGGAGTTGAATTAAATACCCCTACCGAATCATTAGCTTTTTTAAAAAACGCATGTGATTTCCACATTTGCCCACTTGCAGCATAATAGTTACCTAATGCATTAGCTTTTAATCGACTTAAATAACGTGAATTTCCGATTTCTAAGTCCTCTAGTTTTGGTAACGTATATTCATCTCGCTTAAAAAGTATTTCATAATTTAGATCTATTATCTCCTGACGAATAGTATTGAAAGATTTGCTACTTCCCTCTTCCAAATAACGATTTTCTTCGTATATATTTTCTAAAGGAGACTGTCTATGAATAAATTCCTTATCGGAAGGATTCACCAAAGATAAATAAATTTCCTCACCAGTTACCGAATTCTTTTGACGAGTATCTGAAGTCCAAAAACTTATTATCGCGGCCCCCAAGAAAAAAAATAGAGTAATAAGAGTAATTTTTCTTTTTGATATTGGCTTGCGTAAAATACGCTCTTCCAAGAATACCAAAATTTGCGCAATTACTAAAGTTAACAAAAACGTTGCTATCAGCGTATTGAAATAGAGCCCAAACCACAAATCTATTCCATAATACACTGGTGCCAAACCAGTAATTAGCCCTCCATATCGGCTCTCAATTATTAATGATATAAAAAAATAAAATATCGTGGTTCCAGTAAATACCACCAAAGGATTGCGAAGATAATTCTTGATAGAATCATCATTCTCGTCTGTAATTCTAAACGAACGAAATATGAATATATTTACGAATCCCAGAAAAACTAACAAATATATTGAGGTGCGAACGTAATATGTGATTAAGAATAGAAAGATTAAAAGAATAAGAGTAGTCGACAATCCATATGAGTTTTCGATCGAAGACTTAAGGGTTAAAAAATAAATTAGAAATACAGTAACTATTCCTAAACTTAAGATGAATTTATTTTGACTAAAACCAATTAAATACTCACTTGATGTAGCAATTCGATCCACCAGAAAATAATCATCTGGATAAAATTTAAGAGAAAATAATTGAATTGGAAAGTTCACTAATCCAGTACCTAGCGAAGTACTATATCCAGAAGTTGTAAATGCAATAAAAAAGAAAAATAAAAATGGAACTGCTATCTTACTTAATGACTTTAGGCGATGTTCATAAGAAAAAAGAGGATTGGTACTTTTAGATAAAATCAACATTGGCGCAACTAATAAGGGTGTTAGGAGACCTATACCTGGATGAACTAACAGACAAATCCCAAAAAAACTTCCTGAAAAAAACCATTTCCTATTCAATGCGCACCATATTGCGAGAAGGATCAATAAACTTCCAGTTTCTCTGAAGTGAAAATAGGTGGGATGTTTGATAGTGAATTGGAAAGAGCTTGGTTCTATATATAATCCAACTGTTAAAACTAACAAGAATAAAATCACTATTAAGTCATTTTTAATAAAAAAACGGACTATCAAAATTCCGAATAAAGTTTTCAAGAATTTTACAAGTAACCCAACAAAAAAATTGAAAACTGGCAATGTAAGGATATCTAACGAAAATAAATTGTATATTGGCATCTTCGCTAGATATTGGAATTGCGGATGATTCATTCCTTTAGCTTGACCTAACTCATAAAGATAAACGAAAGGATCAAGTTGGTTATACGGCATAAGTCCCCATATGTGGAGAGCTATTACTGACGAAAAAAAACAAATCAGGGCTACCGTCGCCGGCGAAAATCGGAAATTATTATTGATACTGAATAACATATGTCACCTACACGGTCACTTCTTAGTTCTTATCCAGAAATCGAATCTCAAATTTAATGCAATTTAAAAACAATTTGAGTCTGTCAAAAATCGGCATTTAAACACCAAGCATTAGCAGTGTATCTGTTATACCCGAATACACATTATCCTTAAATTCAAATCCTTCACTGACAAATAGTTTGTTTGAAACTTCGTAAGATAACTGATTCATTATGGGAGAATTAACCAGCTCGACAGTCAATTCTGGTTTTTTCATTTTTATCTGATTAATAATATCTGATAGAGAATAATTTTCAGACACTACATTGTAAATTGGGAATTTAAATTGATCTCGTTTCAAGAATATTTGAATCGCGGAGACTGCATCGTCTATACCTAGATAAGGTCTTTTTTGATTTACTGCACTGCTCCATACAGTTAGTGGATAATTAAATGCGGCTTGCCAGCAAAATTTGTTAACCGCTGTATGAAAACGCATTCCCTTGGAGATTCCAAATATAGTTCCCATCCTATAGATAACACAATTTAATCGTTGTTTCGCCCTTTGTTCTATCAAATACTCCTCGGCTAAAAGTTTAGACTCGGCGTAGGGACTCTGAGGAGCTAGATCAGTTCTCAAACACTGTTCGGTGACAATATTATCTTGGCTACCATAAACGCTTGTTGTCGATGGAAAAAATAGCTTTATATTATTAGATGCACAAATTTCTGCTATTTTTATAGTAGCTTTTAAATTAACATCAGAGACAGAATCTGGATCTTTGACACTAGATTCTGCATCAGTTATTGCTGCAAGATGCACCACAGCATCGACGCCTATAACCAAAGACTCGAAAACACGGTCCCGTATATCACATTCAAAAAAAGAAAATTTCACATCTTCTGGTAAATTGAACATAGAAACATACCGCTGTGTCGACAAATTATCCACAAGCCTTATCTCTTCAAAATCACTTGGCCGCACACTATGAATGAACTTTGATCCGATGTGTCCTAGCGCTCCAGTTATTAAAATCTTCATTTAGTTTAAGGCATGCTCAAATTTCTAATAATCGAATCGAAATAAAAATCGCTCACTAACCAAATGATGTCCAAAGAAGGTCTTTTTAGTCAAAAAATTTCTCTATAGTTTTCGAAATAAATTTTACTCGTTCATCACTCAATTCTGGATAAATAGGAAGCGATACTATACGCTCACTAATTTTCTCCGTATTTATCAAATTCGAAACAGAACCAAACTTCCTATAGGCAGGTTGTTTATGGACTGGCGCTTGGTAGTGTATAGCGACAAAAATATTTTTTTCTTTTAAGTATTTCATCAACCTATCTCTTTCTTGCAACTGGATAACATAAAGATGATAGGAATGCTTACAGTTAGGCCGTTCTTTAGGAATTTTTATTGGAAGATTAAGAAAATTTTCACTGTACAATCTAGCCAGTTTTTGTCGCGCTTCATTTTTTGTAACTAGGCTCGGTAGTTTTGCCCTAAGAATTGCCGCTTGAATCTCATCCAATCGTGAATTAGATCCAATAATTTCACTACACTGATTTTCTCTCCAACCATACTGTCGAAGTAATTTGGCTTTTTCTAATATCTCAGAATCATTAGTAAGTATCATGCCACCATCACCAATCCCGCCTAGATTCTTGGTTGGATAAAAACTAAAGCAACTGGCATTTCCGAAACTACCCAGCCGTCGATCATTATAGGTGGCTCCGTGAGCTTGTGCACAATCTTCCACCACCAACAAACGGTAATCCTCTGCGATAGACATGATAAAATCCAAATCTGCGGATTGACCATAAATGTGGACAACCAAAATAGCTTTGGTTTTCGTGGTAATCAAACTAGGAATTAAATTCGGTTGTATAGTGAAATAATCTTCATCAACATCACAAAAAACTGGGGTAGCGCCGGCTGAAACAATTCCACAGACAGATGCCACAGCAGTATGAGACGGGGTAATAACCTCATCGCCGGGCTTAATTCCTAAAGCCATTAGCGCAATACGTACAGCATCTGTTCCGTTAGCCGTTCCTACACCATATTCAACCCCTATAAAAGTAGAAAATTCTTTCTCAAATCTTTTAACCTCTCTGCCTAATACATAATCTCCACTATGCAGTACGCGGCTTATAGCGTCATCAATAATAGATTGTTCCGATAGATATTGTGCTTTCGGATTTGCAACAAAAGTCATTTACTGAGTCCTAACTGTGGGTACGTAATGCAGCCAATGTCCGCCCTGTGCAGTGAACTCTTTCTCTTTTTCCATAATTTCTTTCTCATGGTTGTAAGCAAAAAGTAAGGCATAATCAGGATAATTTCTGCGAAATTCACTGTGTGGCTTCACTGGAATATGGGCCCCTGGACTAAGTTTGCCATGCTTAACCGGAGTCGTATCGCATATATAGTCGAGGTATTTATCCGTTATGCCACAATAATTAATAATCGTAGTACTCTTTGATGTTGCTGCATATCCTACGATGGACTTTCCATCTGACTTTATCCTATCTAGTAGCTCAAGGAATCGCATTCGGTGAATTTGACAACTTTTCATAAACTGTGTGTAGGTTATCTCTTTATCAAGGCCTAACTCGAGCTCTTTCGCTATCAAAGAATCAACTCTAGTGTTACAAGATTGACTCAAATTTCCCTTTTTAACTAAGGTATATCTCATCGAGCCCCCATGAGTTTCTTGAGATTCCGCATCAATCAACTCCATATCATGCATCCGTGCCAAATTCCTTACAAACAAAAGTGAAAAAAGAAAGTAGTGTTCATCATATATTTGATCATAGGAGGTTTTTCTAATCACCTCTCCTACATACGGATCTTCAAAAATAAAAAATCCTTCCGAATGTAGGAGCACTTTTACAGCCTCAAATATAGAAGGTAGAGTTGGGATATGACATACAACATTTGCGGCAACGATAACATCTGCAAATCCATATTGTGTCCGAACATTTTCTGCCAGATCTGGATCAAAAAAATCAATGATCGTATTCAAACCCTTTTTCTTGGCAATTTCAGCAACTCCGGAAGAAGGCTCAATGCCGAGATATCTAATGCCCGCTCTATGGAAATTCTTTAATAAAATCCCATCATTACTGCCAATTTCTACAACAAATGGATTAATCCTTCCAGCCAGATTTTTACTTAATATCTGACTTGCTAATCGATCAAAATGTTGTCCCATTAACGCCGATGTTTCGGAAAAAAATGGGTAATCAGAATGAAACATTTTCTCGCGATCTGGCTGATCCATAAGTTGAACAGCGAAACATTTGCTGCAAAATGCGACTGCAAGTTCATAAAAATACTCATTAAATGTTTCGCTAGGCAAAATAAAACCATTAGCTAGAGGCATTCTTCCAAAGGAAATGAATGGCTTAATCTTACTTCGGCAGATTACACAATCTTTCATAAATACCTATGCATCTGTGCGTTTTCTAATCTTTAACAGCTCTTAAATAACCAGAGGGATTAGTTGTCATTAAGAGTTTATTTTCAATACGTGTATCTATTTCGAATCTATCGGTCTCTCGAAGAAACTCCAAACGTGCTGTTTCAGGATTGTTTCCAGGTCCCCATGATCTAGGTCGATGTAATTGCGGAGGAATATGTTCAACAATGGTATCACCACAAATTAGATGATAACCCTTCCCAACAAAACCCGAATATATTCTAAGTTCTTCGAGTACATGTTGATGTGAATGATCTGAATCCAGAATTACAATATTCTTCCTATTGTTACCAACAATTTTCCTAACAGATTCGATCGTTTTCTCTGCGGTAGATGATCCATTTATCCATATTATACGTTCGCTTAAGCTTCCATACGAAGAAATCCGCTTTATGAGATCGTCTGGTTGATAAACATCTATAGCGATTATTTTTTGTCCACCAAATAACTCCATTAGACTGGAATAGAATAACAATGAGCCACCCCATGCTACCCCCGACTCAATAATAAATTCAGGACGAGTACGATAGACCAGTTCCTGTATTGCAAACATATCTTCTGCGGTATTCAAGATGGGCTCACCAAGCCAGTTCGTCTGATGAATCCAGTTGTATCTATCTGCAGATGTCAAAAGATCACGCGCCTTGTCACGAAGAAATCTATCATCTGCCATCTTTTTGGCAAATTCTGCTCTCTCTTTCTCGAATTCTTTTCTTGTTAATATTTTTTTCATAAGTTAATTTTTACCATGAAAAATTAAATTAATTATTCAGGCAAGTAATCAGGAAGACGCGATGAGAAAAAGTCTTTAGTTCTTTTTAAGCCATCAACCAAATCTATTTTTGGATTCCAACCGAGTTTACTCATTATTTTTTTATTACTAACTATAAAATCGCCAATAGTAATTGCTTCTAATTTGGTGGGTGGATCAATATAATCAACTGATCCACCGATTATCTGAGATATCTTTTCCGCAATTTCTCGAACACTGTAGTGATCATTGCTCGTTGCAAAATAGACTGGTCGATTACCATCTACATTATCAGTTTTAGCAGCAATAAGTAATGCATCAACCGCATCATCAACATATAATAAATTTCGCATTTGTGTACCAGGAGCATACACAGTAATCGGCTTAGCTTGAAGTGCGAGACCAACAAAATAGTTATTGAAAGTCAAATGTGGCGTATGTATAGCAGCTCGAGGTCCATATATATTTGACAAACGAATAACTTGTACATCTAGATCATAGGCATTTTTATAAATCAACGCATATTTTTCTGACGCAACTTTATTAGCAGAATAAACATCTAGCGGAAACTCTGAATGATCTTCATCTGCAATTTCCGTTGTCATTCGGCCAAGTTGTGTTGTAGTTCCTAAATGGATAAATCGTGCATCGCGATTCACCCGTTTGAGAGCTTCTAAAATATTAAGAACGCCTCGAGTATTCACATCCAAATTATTCCATGGTTCCTGCATTGACATTGAATGTGATATGCTGGCCGCACAATTAAAAACTAGGTCTTTTGATGATATCTGTCTTAAAACTGTAGCATAATCCGTTAAATCACCCAGCACCAAGTCAACATCGCTTTTAACTTCCTCTATATTCTTAAGATTACCGCCACAGTTGGGATCTAGGTTGTCTAAAATAGTAACTGCTCCACCCTCTTCCAAACATCGTATAACTAAGTTACTACCAATAAAGCCTAGTCCTCCAGTCACTAACACCTTTTTCTCCGAAAGTAACATTTATTACTCCCTAAACCAATATAGATCTAATACCACTACAAATAAGATCTATTTGTTTATCGGTTAAATCATAATGTGATGGTAAAGTAATTCCCCTATCTGATATATCATAGGAATTAGGGTTGGAATAATCATTTATTTCAACAAATTTTGCGTAGGCAGGCAGGCTAGATAACGGATAAAAAAATGGTCGGGCCGGAATACCAAGACTCTTAAGTTTAGCGATAGCGGTTTTTTTTGTGATTTTATGGTTGGCTCCAAATACTACTGTAGTTGCCCATGCCCCATTGAATACTGAAGATGATTCACAATTAAATTGAAGATCGCCAATATCATTTAATTTATCCTTATATTTTAGGAAAAAACTCCGTTTTAATTCCACCAACTCATCGAAACGATCCAACTGAGCACAACCTAGCGCTCCTTGCATATTTGACGGCATGTATTTAGGGGTAGCCTCCAGCGTATAGTATGGTATTTCCGAGGATCGACCATGATCTCTCAGAAATTTTGCACGATCATATATTGCGCTATCATCCAAAAGAAGTGCTCCACCTTCTCCAGTGGTAATTGTCTTTGTTCTGTGAAAACTGTGGACACTTCCAACCCCAAAAGCCCCAGCTGGGACGCCCTTATAACGAGAGCCTAAAGCCTCTGCAGCGTCTTCTAAAATAGGAATTCCGGTTCGCTCTGATATCGACAAAAGATCTTCCATATTAGGCATATTGCCATAAATATCAACGCAAATAATTGCTTTAGTTTTATTGGTAATTTTTTTTTCAACTGAACTTGGATCTATACACCAGGTGTCAAGATCAACATCGACAAATACGGGTTTAGCGTTTAAATATGTTACTGGTGCTGCAGTAGCTGTCCATGTGCATTCAGGAACAATTACTTCATCATCTTGCCCAATTCCTAAAGCTAAAAGCATCAGATGAATAGCATGGGTACAACATGGAGTCATCAAACAGTATCGTCGATTATGCAGTTGCGCAAAACGTGACTCGAACTGTTCAACATAATCATAATTATCCCATCCATTTTCCATCATTTCGGACACGACTCGTTTTTCATGTTTCGTGATCGACGGTCCAGCCATCTTTATTATTTTTTTTTGCAAGAACAATACCTATCAAATAAAGTCAAATTAGTTACTTGTGAAAAATAGAAATTAACTAACACGACCGTCTATTAGTTGGATTCATAGCGGAGCTACTTTACATGTTCATCCTAGCTCAAAATCACCTAAGGAATTTAAAGATTCTGTCTGTTTAACAATATACTTTGTATCCCTCGGTAGATTTTTCCTAAGCGTAGTTCCAGCTCCAACTATAGAATTCTCTCCGATTTTTAACCAAGGCAAAACAGTTGCTCCTGCAGCAACCCAAGAATTGCGCTCCATTATTATACTCCCACATAAAGTTGCGCCCGGAGAAATCTCACAACCATCTGCGATCACACACTCATGATCGATACTACTCTTGGTGTTGATTATGCATTGGTTACCAATGACAGTTTCGGGCATGATTATTGCTCCTGCCATGATTTGTGAACCAGCACCTATTTGAACACTCTCTGAAACGATTGCATTTGGATCTATTATAGTAGTCGCATCTAATCCCATCTCAGTAAGTATCTCATGAATTTCAATACGACGATGGCCATGCGGAGCTCCAATTGTGACAATGAAACCGAAATCTTCCGGATCATTTCCTGCCATCCACTTTTTAAGACCATGTACCCCATGTACTATTTCTTTATCTGTGAACGGAGATATCTTGCCTTCAGAATCATCAATTATTACCGCAACACTTAGGCCATAGCTTTCAATTATAGGCCTAACTACTTTAGCCTGACCAGTTCCCCCATACAATACAATCTTTTTTCTCCCAAATTTAGTGTCATACTTTTTCATTACTCGCTCAACATGTTTTTTCTTATAACTAAAGATCGGCAATAATCTAAGCGATATTCCATAGGAAAATTAGCCATCATTTTTGGATAATTTCTAACCTCACCAAGATTCTCAAATGGGGCACAATAAACTACTTTATACGAGCGATCCTCAAACCATTCTTTTAAATTAGTAAGATTAAAAAATCGATAAATGATTTGGCTCTCATAATAAGTTTGCAAAGTAACAAAACTTAAGTTTTTACCTGCTGGAAGATCATCAAAGATTATGGATCGCGGATTTTTCTCCAAACATTTTTGAAGCACTATTTCCCACTGATCAATATACTGAATCGATGATCCAAAAAATATGTAGTCAATTTCATTAGGAATTTCGTGCAGTGAATTAACAAAATTTAAATTAGAACTGTTTTTATATAGTTTTTTTCCAACGGCTACAATCTCTTCTTGCTCAATTATGTAATAATTTATTTTTATATTAGTTGAGGATCGTAGTGCAAAATAATTCTCTCCCAATCCTCCACCAAAATCTAACACCGTACAACCTTGATCTTCTTTTTCCCACGTGGATATAAGCATAGGTAGATATAAAGATCGATGTTTTAAAAAACACTCATATTCAAGTGCATTGTTCTCAATGCACTCCATTGGCATACGATCTTTTAGTGATGATAGCCAACGTTTACCTGAAAAACCATCCCCCTGCATAAAAGGAAGAGCTTCTTTAAAATTTTTGTAGATCCCATTCCAAACAAATTTATCCATGAGTTAGCGCTAAGGTTTGTTGTATTTAGTTTCCTGAATCATCGCGTTCGCTGTTTCGAAACCACGCTTTATATCGGAATCAATTGATCCATAGGTAAAAGCACCTAGGCGTCCTATGCTATGAATATTGAACTTGTCTTTCAAAAAAAATGATACACGTTCAGAATTTTCTTTAAAAGCTAGATCTCTAACAGGGTACGCTTCCCCAATCTTTAGTACATGACAATCGATTATATCTTCTCTATTTAATATATGATCATTCTCAATAAAAGGTAAGCATAAATCAAACAATTGATCATCCGACATACACCATGTAGCATCATCCTTGTAACAAGTTATTTCAGCACACAACATATTGTCATCGCCAGGGCTTGTTTTTTCGCTAAACTTGTTTGTCTCACTTAGCCTATGATATGGTCGTCCTAACCAGTATGACAAATGACTATTTAATATCACCCTCTTTTTAGTTACAAAGTAAATTGCAATTAATGCAACATAATTTATAGCTGATGAACTACGGGTCACCGATTCTGGAAGATCTGAGATTAAGTTTGCTAGATCTCCGATAGGAATAGTCGAGGCTAATAAATCGGTGACAGCCTCACTACTATCACTGCCAGCTTTATATCGGACCCTATATTTACCGTCGCGATCTTGCATTACGCTAGTTAACCGAACATCGGTATTGATTATTCCACCTAAGTCTTTAATCCGCGTGGCAATGCGTTCAGAAACTTCGCCAAAACCAGTATGAGGATAGTAGTATGTCAAATGACCTCTTTCCACTAAATTTAATTCTTTTTTTCCAGATGAATTGGACTTCTTTACAAACAACATTTTTAGGGTATTTAAAAATGTAATTTTTCTACTTGTAGGAAGTGCGGCGCTCGATAGCGTCTCCACAGGACGCTTCCAGAATGTCTCCGTGTATGGTTTAAAAAATAGTTCATACAAATAATTACCGAAATTGGATATTGCCCAATCCTTTATAGTCTGAGATTCCTTCTCTTGAGTTTTACCAATTGAAAAGCGTATAAGTGTTCTTGCATAACTTAGTGCGATGCTCACGCTACTCTTAAAGCCAAGATTAAACAAAAGGCCGCGAGGTGTAAACGGAAAATCTATGAAACGATTATTTATATAAATTTTTGTAATAACGCCTTCTATGATAGGTAAAGGGTGATCAAAGAGCCCTTCGATGAAATCAAATATTTCTGGAAACTCGCACTCGATAAAATGAGGGCCAATGTCAAGGGCATAGGAGCCTCTTTGAACAGTCGCAGCTAATCCGCCAATATACGGATTTTTCTCTAGAATCTCTACTTCATATCCACCTTCAAGTAAGCGTAAAGCAACACTCAGGCCCGATATTCCAGCTCCCAGTATCACAACTTTTTTCTTCATAATTAAATTAATCGCCTAATGTGATATTAGTACTATAGCTGCTTATTGCTATTCTTCAATAACTGCTTCCGCTTCAATCTCAACTTCATAATTCCCTATAAGTTTATCAACGACGATGAGAGTATTAGCAGGCAATGTATCCGAAAAATACCTACCATGAACCAACGCAATTGCCTCCCAATATCTTTCATCTGTAATGTAAATCCTGGTACGAACTATGTCTTTCTCTGATCCACCCAAAGCTCGGACCGAACCAACAATTTTGTCTAAAATAAAAACCGTCTGGCCTTCAACACTGTCTTCTGATACTTTTCGTCCTTCCAAATCTGTGGCAGTTGTTCCACTAACGAAGATATTTTTTCCTTTCCGAACAGCGCGTGAAAAACCGCCAGTTTCCTCCCAAATCGTATTCGACGAAACCCAAAATCTGTTGGGATCATCCCTTGAGCTATTCTTGGTGTATACATTGTCAACCGAATCTAGATGATGACTCAAATCTCCAGATGCTGTCAGAAATGGCGGCTTCCTATATTCGCTACCACAATCTCCAGGTATTTTACTTGCGGTTTCGGTAGCCTTACTTATATTGTCATAGTCATCAGCATCTAATGAAAACGTGAATAAGTCTAAATTACTTTCACGATGTTGGCGTTCACCTAATCGTGCGCCGACTATGATGGCGCCAACTGCTGGTTGCTCAATCACCCAGCGTGTTGCCACATTAGATACAGAAACCCCATGTTTTTGACTAATCTCGAATAAAGCATGTAGCAAAACCTGAAACTTTTTCCAGCCTCCATAAGACTTGATGAAGCGACCATACTTCATTTTGCTCCAATCACTGATTTGTAGCATTTTCGATTCTGGAACGCCCACCCATTTATCACTCAAGAAGCCGCCACATAATGTACCGTAAGCCAAAATACTTATGTTTCTGTCCAGACATAGATCCGTCATTAGCCCAGTTGCTCTCCTATCAATCAACGATAAGCTAACTTGATTTGTCGCAATAGATATTCCGCTATCCAAAATTACTCTTAGATGATCCGTATCAAAATTTGTTAAACCTATATTCGTAATTACTCCTTTACACCGAATTTTTTCTAGCTCCTTAAGTGCATTCAAATATTCTGGATTCTCATAATTCCACCAATGAAATTGTAAAAGGTCGATTTTGTCTACACCAAGGCGCCTCAATCGATCCTCAATACCTGCCTTTACCACAGATGCTGTCATACTCCTCGGGTTGGGGCACCATTTTGTGAATATTTTTGGATTCAATCTATCAGTAGTTGAAGCTTGCTCGCGTAATTTTAATAAGAACTGTGCCGCAATCAGTTCTGAACTTCCGTAATGATCCGCCATATCAAACGTTGTAAAACCAGCTCTAAAATAATCAAGCATGGCCTCTGCAGCAATATCCATATCCAGATTAGTGCCGTCTTTTTCCATATCAGCGACTTGCCACAAACCAGTTACAATCCTACTGATTTCTAATTCGGGAGCAATGAGAATTCTCTCAGGTGCTTTTTGAAATGATTCGTTTGTTTTTTTTAAGTCCATCAAAAATGGCTCCTACACTATAGCTTAAAAAATATTGTACTTGTATATCATCACTTGAATAATTGATTAATGCAATAGCGCTTTTCTAGACAAAGTAAATTTGACGAAAGGATTTGAGCCATACTTGCTTTTAACAAACCCTAGAAGGATTATTAGACAATTTTTCTAAGAAATACTTAAAATCAACACTGGCTGTGCCGACGTATCTTCACCATATGTGCTTCTAATCACAGCTTTAGAGAGGGATTGAAAATCATTAAAAATTGGTGGCTATGGGTGGACTTGAACCACCGACCCCGGCGTTATGAGTGCCGTGCTCTAACCAGCTGAGCTACATAGCCATAATTTCACATTGATAACACGTGCCTATTTTTTCATCATACGTTGAATCGAAAATTCATTATATCACCGTCTTGCACGACATAATCGCGACCTTCTAGACGCACTCGACCACCCTGTCTAGCACCCTGTTCTCCACGATGGAATAGAAAATCATCGAACGAAATGGTTTCAGCGCGGATAAATCCTCGCTCGAAATCGGTGTGAATGGTTCCTGCTGCTTGAGCAGCTTTAGTGCCATTAGGTATGGTCCATGCCCGTACTTCCTTTGGTCCAGCAGTAAAAAACGTTTGTAGCCCTAATAATCGATATCCTGCTCTAATCATACGATCAAGACCTGATTCTTCGAGGCCCATTTCGCTAAGAAATTCTGCCCTATCATCAAATGCTAATGCTGAGATTTCCTGCTCAAGCCTTGCGCTAACTGTAATAACCTCTGCACCTTGCATTGTTACATGTTTTTGAATACTCTCGACCTGGTGTTCACCACTGGCTACTTCTTCCCCAATGTTAGCAATATAAATAACTGGTTTCATAGACAATAGACACAAGGAATTTAAGGCCGCTTTTTCCGCATCAGTCAGATCATTGGGGATCATTTTAAAATTATTTTCAATAGTTTTTTCTGTCTGATCATATAATTGAATTAAAAATGATAGTGACTTCTCATTGGTCTTCAGTCTCTTTTTTGCCCTCTCGCGTGCTCGCTCTAATGTCTCTATATCGGCAAGAGCTAGTTCAGTCTGAATAACTTCTATATCTGCTACAGGATTAACTTTATCAGCTATATGGGTGATATTCTCATCATCAAAAGCTCTTACAACATGTGCTATAGCATCAACTTCACGAATATGGGAAAGAAATTTATTACCTAAACCCTCACCAAGCGATGCTCCTGGGATCAAGCCGGCAATATCCACAAACTCTATTACTGCCGGTATCACTTTTTTTGGTTGTACTAATGAAGCAATTTTTCCAAGACGGGTATCAGGTACGCTTACTAATCCAACATTCGGTTCAACTGTACAAAATGGAAAGTTTTCCGCTGCAACCAGCGAATTGGTTAAAGCGTTAAACAAAGTAGACTTACCAACATTCGGTAACCCAATGATTCCGCAACGGAAGCCCATAGTTAACAGTCTAACGGATGTAGCTTATTCATTACGGCTGCATGATCACCCATAATTATCTCTTCCATCAGTGATATGGATCGAAATATTGCGCCGCAAATCGCTTCTTGCTCAGATCGGGTTGGTTTTTTAAGAACATAGTGTGTAACTTGATCTGTTCTACCAGGATGGCCAATACCTATACGAAGACGAACGAATTCGTTTGAACCCATATGACTTATGGTATCCCGTAAACCGTTGTGGCCTGCATGCCCTCCTCCTATCTTCAGTCGTACGATTCCAGGATCTAAATCTAGATCGTCATGAACTATTAGAACCGAATGTGGTTGAATATCGAAATAGCGTATAAAAGACGCAATTGACCTCCCACTTTCGTTCATAAAAGTTCTGGGTCGTAATATATGAATATTCGAAACAGCAATTGGAATACATGCAGTATCACCCTTAAAATGTGTCTCGAATCTTGGGGTTTCTCGATGACGCGCTAGTAATTCATCAATTAACCAGAATCCAACATTATGACGAGTGTTGCTGTATTTTTGTCCTGGATTTCCAAGACCAACTATTAGATTGATTTGGGTCATTTTTCTAAAGCTAATTTCATGCCCATTAGATATAACTGAATAAAACAGAAAAAAACTGAATTAGTGTGTCATTTAGTCTCCGGACTGAGTCGAATCTGTCGAGCCCACGCCACCATCTCCACCTTCACTAGGAGCTCCATCGGACACTACCTCTTCCCCATCTGCAACATCATCTCCTTCTACTGCTATCTTGGGTGGCACTATTGTCGCAATAGTTGGATCATCACCACCGGGTTCTGGATTGATTGTAAGTTCTACCCCATCTGGAAGATGTATTTGAGAAATATGAATTGATTCATTAATTCCCAAATTAGATACATCTACAGCAATATATTCAGGTAAATGCTTTGGAAGACACTTGATATCTAACTCCTTCATCAAATACGACAATACCCCACCGTCTATCTTAACTCCTGGCGCTCCATCAGAGCCTTCGAAATGGAGCGGCACTTTCATATGTAATTTTTCGGTAGCCCTCACACGTTGAAAATCAACATGCATAACAATCGATCGGAACGGGTGCATTTGGACCTCTCTAAGTATCACCTGTTCCTCTCCAGAATCTGTATTAAGAGAAATAACTGCAGAATGAAATGCTTCAACTCCTAGATTTTTACTAATTTCATTGGAATCCAGCAAAATTTTCTGACTCCCCTTGCCTGCTCCGTAAACCACGGCTGGAACTTGTCCCCCACGACGCAACTTGCGACTAATATTAGTTCCTTTTTCGGTTCTCGAAACTGCCCTGAGCTCGAAATTAGCGCTCATCTTCTTTCTCCTTTATTTTTTAAAAAACTTCTAACCACAAACCACATTAAAACTCTTACGAGATCATATAAATCTCTAATCTACAAACAGTGAACTGACCGAATCATCGGTCGCAATTCTACGTATAGACTCTGCTAACAAACCCGAAATACTAATCTGTCGAATTTTTGAGCATTTTTTAGCCGCTTCACTTAGAGGTATTGAGTTAGTGACAACTACTTCATCTAGCTCCGACTTTTGAATACGCTTTATAGCATCACCAGATAGAACAGGATGCGTACAACAAGCTTTGACTTGGATTGCACCAGACCGTTTTAGGGAGGAAGCTGCTTCACATAAGGTGTTAGCGGTATCAACCATATCATCCATTAAAACACAATTTCTGCCTTCTATTTCACCAATAATATGCATAACCTTTGCTTCATTAGGTTTTGGTCGCCGTTTGTCTATAATAGCTAATTCCGCATTAAGCTGCTTCGCCATTGCTCTTGCGCGCACTACACCGCCGACATCTGGCGAAACCACCAAAAGATTTTCTGGTTCATGTCGATATAGTTCACTATTCATCACCGGCGCTGCATATATATTGTCTACAGGAATGTTGAAAAAACCCTGTATCTGATCCGCATGCAAATCCATAGTCAATGCTCTATCCGCACCAGCCACACAAATCATATCTGCCACAAGCTTAGCTGTAATTGCCACTCTTGCCGTTCGAGGCCTGCGGTCCTGCCTAGCATAACCAAAATAAGGTAACACTGCCGTCACTCGATCCGCCGATGATCGCTTTAGGGCATCAATCAAAACCAGTAATTCCATCAAATTCTTTTCTGCTGGCGCGCAGGTTGGTTGAATTACATACACGTCCTGCCCTCTGACATTGTCTAGAATCTCGACATTGACTTCTCCATCGCTGAAAGAATCTACTAGCGCTCTTCCAATCCTTACACCCAATAGACGCGCAACTTGCTGTGCCAAGTCTGGATTTGCGTTCCCCGCAAAAATAGCAAGATTTTCAATGCTCACTGGTTCACTCTATCATAAAAATGTTAACGACTGGCTGGGGTGCCAGGATTCGAACCTGGGAATGCCGGAATCAAAATCCGGTGCCTTACCGCTTGGCTACACCCCAATTTCCGGCTACAGCTTAAATGGATGATGGTTTACCCCATTTGCAACAAACCCAACACACCCATTCGGCGCTTTCGCCAGAATCTCACGACCTTGCTCCTCGTCCAAAACTTCGACAAACAAAGCTGATCCACTGCCCGTCATTCGGGCATCACCAAAACTTCTCAACCATTGAAGGGAATTCCCTACCACTGGATATCGTTGGCAGGTCACTGGCTCCAAATCATTTCTCGTATCCCCCGCCATAAGGCTCTTTATTGTCCGGCGCGGCGTGTCACGTGTCAATTGGGGATCCTCATAAATATCCCTAGTTAGCACTTGTACAGGGGGTACAACAATACAATAACAACGTGGAGGAAGGTCTAACGAAGACAAAGTTGCGCCCGTCCCCTCTCCGTAAGCCGAATGTCCCTTTATAAATACAGGTATATCCGCCCCCAGCTCATAACCTAGGCCCGAGAGCTTTTCAGAGCCAAAATTCAAACCCCACAACTGATTTAGCGCAACCAACGTTGTAGCTGCATTAGAGCTGCCGCCGCCCAAACCTGCGCCGATGGGTATATTCTTGACTAATTCTATATCAACGCCCATTCCAATTCCGGCTGTTTCCTTTAAAAATCTCGCTGCCTTGATGGTTAAATCCTCAACTGGCAGGCCATCATTCGAACCAACACGTCGAATAACACCATCCCCGCGAACATGAAAGCGGAGAATATCGCCATAATCCAAAAGCTGAAAAACTGTTTGGAGTTGATGAAGCTGGTCTTTTCTTCGCCCTAACACATGAAGGAACAAATTTATTTTTGCTGGCGCTGACCATGTTCTCATAAATTAACTCGACTCATCGTAAAGATTCCATGATTCGACAGTAAGCTCTAACTTTACACCATTGATTAGGTCATCTTGACTGACATCGATTTTGGTCATTGAAACTTGATCTGGCAAAACTGTAATGCTGAGACTCTTAGGCAAATCGACGCCATCAATCGAAGAATATTCATTATATTGAATCTTCCAACCATCTTGCACAAATGATAAAGCTCTCCCAGAAACATCGATGGCAACACCATCGTGTTTTCCTGGAGCTGGTAATCCTCGAATCCAATAATTCAATTGATCGAAAGGAATCAGCCATCCGCTCAATTCATAAAGCAATGCATCGCCAGAAATGCCAACCAACTTTTCTCCCGACGAATACTGCAGAAACGCGCCTTTACTATCTTCGTACAAACGAAACCGACTGCCGCCAAATGGACCAAAAAGCTTAAGCTCTTTTTTTGCCAAACTTCCATTCCAAAAAAATGAAGCATTCTCAGATTTTGATCCGGTAGTGACTATAAAACGACCATTTAAACTCCAATTCGGAAACTGCCCTAAATTTTCCTGCCGTTCTCGCCACAAAGATCTGGGATTTAAATCACTATGTAGCTCAACAGGTAACTGAGTACAACTCATCAGCGGAATCATAAGGAGACAAAAAACGAAAATTCGCTTCACTTGTTAAATCTACCCATTGTTTCTTGCAAAACTGGGTGAGCCAAGCCATTTTTGGTTTCTTGCCCGATCCGCCACACATCACGCGCCTCGTCTATTTTCCCCAGCACATACAAAACCTCACCCAGATGAGCGGCTATTTCTGGATCTACACGAATATTAAACGCTTTACGCAAATTATCTAGAGCAAGAGAAAAATCTCCTAAACGATAATAAACCCATCCCAAACTATCTAGGATGAAAGGATCTTGAGGCCTGAGTGAGATGGCCTTTTCAATAAGCATTAGAGCTTCATCTAAACGTAATGATTGATCGGCTAAGGTATAGCCTAGTGCATTATAAGCATGTGCATTATCGGGTTGTATCTCTATAACCCTTCTCATATCACGTTCATGCTCCACTAATTTTTCTAATTGCGCTGCTACTAAGCCTCGAGCGTATAAAAGTTCGGGGTCATCTGGGATATCACTCAAAGCTGCATTAAGAAGCGTAAATGCCTGTTCAAACTTATCAACTGATCGCAGTATCTGCTCTTCGGTCAAATAAATCTGAACCTGTTCATCCACGTTACGCGGTAAAATCCTAGCTAGGTGATTAATCGCTTCATCTGATCGTCCTTGATCCGAAATTACACGACCCACCTCCAGTTGGGCTTCAAATCGGAAATTTTGACTATATATTGACGATAGCCACTCTAAAGCCGCTTCATACCTTCCCTCTTCTCTAGCAATTCGTGCTAAATACAAGCGTACTTGGTCGCTATCTGGTTTAATTTTGAGGTACCGCTCAAACATTTCTGTCGCCAATTGATATCTACTTTCTTGCAGGTATATAAGGCCAATTGCAAAAATTGCATCTATATTCTCTGGCTGTCTTTCTATCAACTCTGAAAAATTTCGAAGTGCATCAGATATATCCCCCCACCGCAGTAATAAACGAGCAAATGCCAATTGAAGGCGGTCGCTATTAGGAAAACGCACAAGAAAATCCTCGGAAAAAGTTTTGATTACTCGACGCGCATCAATTTCACTCCACCAAATTAACTTAAATACCGCTGCCTCTTCCCATCCAGGCCGCAATTCCAGCGCCTTATTAAGGGATATATGCGCTTTTTCTGTTTCGCCTGATCGATAGGAAACGAATGCATGCACGAGATAGACTTCCGGGCGATTTGGAAAATGCTCAATTAGGCGATCCATAACAATGATCCAACGCCCGGGATTTTCGAGTGAACTGAAGACTTCACCTACATACCTAATTACTAAATCAACATCCGAGTTCTTTCGCTCTAGAAGTGTAACCAAAACCTCAAGCACTTTATCTGGTTCATCCAAAGCAATGTAGGCGCGAAGTAACATTACTTGAGAGCGAGATAAATCTAGACCTAGACTAACAAGTTCTCTAGCCATTTCCAAGGCTAAATCAGCTCGCTGAGCATCCATAGCAAAATTGTAGGCACGGTTCAGAATCTTTTGATCTCTGCTTAATCGACCAGCTACGGCCATAGCCTCAGATGCGGTATTTACGAATCCACGATCTCTTGCTATATCAGCTAAGAGGTGATGGTAAATGAAAGATTTTTTTGTCGCCAGGCTGCTGCTAGTCGGCAGCACGAGGTCTATCTCTGGCTCAAGATGTTGTTTATCTTGAGCCCAAACTGGAAAAGTTAAAAAGACCAAACCTGCTATAACTAGTTTAAAAACTAAGTGAAATGTTGACTTTAGCGCCAATTGAGCTTCTTTCTCCATCATGCAGAAAATAGTTGTCAGGTGTGAGAAAATCCAAGGTGCAGTTCGGAGAATAACAGAACATAGATCAAAATTAGAGGAATAAAGTGCATCTCTTAGGGCTTTGGTGTCCCAATAAACAAAAATTATCCAAAAAAATCTGTATCTCCATCTACTTTATTTAAAATGAACATTACCATCAAAAAAAGATTAGATCTACTTAAAGATCGTATGGAGGAATTAAATGTTCTTCTATCCGATCCAAATATTGTCTCAGATCATGGAAATTTTCGAAAATTATCTATTGAACTTTCTGAGATCGAACCTGTTGTAAACCAATATACTCTTTGCAGAGCTGTAAACACAGAAACCGAACAAGCGCTTAGTATGCTTGAAGATCCAGACCCATCGATTCGACGACTTGCCCAAGACGAACTCTCGCGACTTAAAAAAATAGTTTCTGATGAAGAAGACAAACTGAAACTTCTCCTACTTCCGACAGATCCGAATGATGGCAGAAATATCTATCTTGAAATACGGGCAGGTACAGGCGGAGATGAAGCTGCACTATTTGCAGGTGATCTTTTTCGCATGTATACCGCTTTTTCAGAAAAGCAGAAATGGACAGTAGAAATCACTAATCAAAATTCTGGAGAACATGGTGGGTATAAGGAAATAATCGTAAAAATAATTGGTAAAAAAGTTTTTTCGCGTTTGAAATTTGAATCTGGAGCACACCGCGTTCAGCGCGTTCCAGAAACTGAAACCCAAGGTCGAATACATACTTCAGCCTGTACCGTTGCTATTCTTCCTGAAGCTGAAGAAATTGATGATATAGATATCTCGAACAATGATCTACGGATTGATACCTATAGAGCTTCTGGTGCTGGTGGTCAGCATGTCAATCGTACAGATTCTGCAGTACGAATTACTCATTTACCGAGCGGTATAGTAGTAGAGTGTCAAGATGAAAGATCTCAGCATAAGAACAAAGCCCGAGCAATGTCAGTTCTAAAAGCTCGATTACTTCAGTCCCAAATCCAGAAACAAAAAAATGAAGTAGATGCAACGAGACGATCACTTATAGGTACCGGTGATCGATCAGAAAGAATACGAACATATAATTTCCCTCAAGGGAGAGTTACTGATCATCGCATCGGTCTGACACTCTATAAGCTTGATGAAATTCTTTCTGGTGATCTAACCCAAATTATTGACCCAATTATCACCAGATATCAAACAGAACAACTTTCCTCTCTAGCAGACACATGACTATTCCAACAGTTAATATGTGGGTAAAGCATGCTATTGATCGCCTATCTTCTGCAACTAGTTCACCATCCCTCGACGCCGAAATTATTCTACGTCATGTATGTGGTATTGATAAAATCACTGTCTTAACTGGCGCTCCCATATTTCTCAATTCGGAACAACTAAAAAAATTAGAGAACTTGCTGGATAGAAGATATGCGGGCGAACCGATTGCTTATATTACCGGTGAAAAAGAATTTTGGTCTCTAACTCTAAAGGTAACTAAAGATACTTTAATTCCGAGGCCAGAAACCGAGTTACTTGTAGAATGTGTAATTGATAAAATGAAAACTGATAAGTTATTGCAGATACTTGATCTGGGAACAGGAAGTGGCGCTATAGCTATAGCACTAGCAACTGAATTCCCAAAAGCACAAATTACAGCAACTGATCTCTCAAACAAAGCACTAAAAGTAGCGAAAAAAAATGCAGAAAAGTGTAACACACAAAATATTACCTTTAAGTCTGGAGATTGGCTAAATGCCGTTCCAAACCTTTTTTATTCAATTATCGTATGCAATCCGCCGTATATAAGAATAAATGATCCTGATCTTGACGTAAGACAAACAAAATTTGAACCTGATTTAGCTCTATTCAGCCGAAACAAAGGCATGTCAGCGCTTCAAAGGATCATCGCTGATGCACCCAAGTCCTTAAAATCAAATGGTTGGTTAATATTAGAACATGGGCATAAACAAAAAGAATCTGTTAAAAAACTGCTATATGCTGCGCAATTCAAATCTATAGTTCATCACTATGATTTATCCGGTCATCCCAGAGTAACTGTTGCCCAAGCGACTAATTTTTAACCACAAACACGATACCCCATATGATTTTTTTTCGACAAAATCTCCCATCTAAAGAAAAAGCATTACAAGGGCGAAACGAACCTTTATGCGTAAATAATTTACATCATGTTCATCAACGTACTATCAAGCCGCCATTTCCAAAAGAATGCCAACTCGCTCTTTTTGGGCTGGGTTGTTTTTGGGGCGCTGAAAGGATCTTTTGGATTAAAGATGGTGTTTACACAACAGCTGTGGGCTATGCTGGCGGATACACACCCAATCCTACATACGAAGAAGTATGTAGTGGATTAACTGGGCACGCCGAAGTAGTATTAATTGTTTTTGATCCAACCAAAATTAATTATCTAACATTATTAAAAACTTTTTGGGAAGGTCATGATCCCACACAGGGAATGCAACAACAAAATGATATTGGAACCCAATATCGATCTTGCATATACACTTACAACGAAGCACAGAAAGAACTTGCAACTAACACAAAGAATCGTTACGGCGAAATTCTCACAGCATCTAACAAATTAGATATAACTACTGAGATAAAAGAAGCCAATACATTTTATTACGCAGAAGACCATCACCAACAATACCTCTCAAAAAACCCTGGTGGTTACTGTGGCTTGGGAAGCACTGGGTTTTGCCTAGAGATGAAATAAGTCTGTAAAAACTCACTCTACTGCTGGGGGCTTCATAGGTATTGGAAAAGACGCGACATTTCCACCTTCTGAATCACCACCTGGCCTGACCTTAGATCGACCCTCTTTTTCAACTTGATCTATTCTAATTACTGAATGCAAGGGAATGTAAGTGCGCTTGACTCCACTAAATTCAGCCTTTAATTTTTCATCTGAGGGGTCTAGGACTAAATTTGATCTCTCGCCAAAACTGATATCTCCGATCTCCACAAACGCAAACATTGCCCCCTGAGTTACCTCTCGTGCATAAACCTCATATACATTTCCCTGGCTTTGGAAAATAATTCTATAAATACTTTTTTTAGACATGTATTCGCTTTCCCAAAAATAAAAAAAACATAACTACACAATACCATTATAACAAGTGCTTATCTAGCTTGCCCAACATATGGGGGCTTTCTACTTATAATACAAGTCAGCAACATCATATCTTTTGTGATTTTAATACTTTTGTGTAAATAAACCCCTAATATCTAGGACTATATAATTCAACCCTTTATACAGCATGATTAAAACTGAGCAAGATGCTTACGAGAGGAACAAATTTATTTCTTCAGCGATAGGCGCAGGATTATCTAAGTGAAAATGATGGTTCCCTTGAAATTCAACTACCCGGATATCCGAAAATGCTTTTATTCTATGGCCAGTTTCAGGGCGACTCTGTAGGTACCCATCTTTAGCCATCGCCAGAAGTGTCGGAACTTTGTTGGCTCTACAAATTGTTAGTACCTGTTCCTCAATCATATACTGTGGGCTCGACCACAATAATCGAGGGTCCGTACGCCAACGAAACCCATTATTCCACTCCATAGCGTTCCGCTCCACAATGATCCGCGCTCCTTCTCTACTAATTCGGTTAACCTGTAGTCGAGCATCTATCATTGCCTCAACATTTGCGTGGACTTTGCGGGAAACATTGGTATGGGTTGTTTGGGATCTACGAATTGCTTTTTTCAGTTGAATAGCCGCCTTGGAAGCTACTTCTGCACGCGGTCCTAGACCATCTAATAGGATTAAATGAGTCACTATTGACGGATCTGCCACAGCAACAAATGTAGCAATCGCACCTCCCAAAGAATGGCCTAACAAAATACAACTTTTCCAACCCAGGAATTTGATTGACTGCAGAACAGTCGGAATGTAATCGATAAATTGATAATGGTCTGAGAATTTATAATGCTCAGAATGCCCATGACCTGGCAAATCAATTGCTACGACTTGAGCATTTTCGAGAAGCGGAGCAAGTAAACTAAAACTAGCAGCATTATCTAACCAACCATGAAGTGCTAAAATCAATTTTTGATTAGAGTCACCCCATTTTAGTCCAGCCAATTCACCTACTGAAGTGACAATTTTTAAAGTTTCTGGCTTTTCGAATGGGGTTGATTGTCTCATTGATATAAAATTTATTAACGAAAAAGGTTATTTTTTTGTAAACAGGATCAATAATACAAAGATAATTTGGATTTATGCATAATTTTGCCACATTGAATAGATAATTTTATGTATAGAGTAAGGTATAACTAACATCATAGATGCTTGATGTTAGTGCAACTGTTTTTATAATTACAATAGTAAAGATGAAGGAGTCTCCTATGGCAAAACCCGACAAAAATAATACTAGCCGTCCTGCAAAGTCTGTTCGGCACTCATTTACGTTAACCGACAATGAAACGGGTAAATCCTGGGAATTTCCAACACTTTATGGAACTGTCGGCCCTAAAGTTCTCGATACTAGAAAACTATTTAATCAAGCTGGAGTATTTACCTACGATCCAGGCTTCGCCTCAACTGCTTCCTGTACATCCGAAATTACTTATATAGATGGAGATGCAGGAATATTGTTACATCGTGGTTATGCAATAGAAGACCTTGCACGTAATACCGATTACACCGATGTATGTTATTTACTACTACATGGCGAACTTCCTTCACCAGAAGAAAAATCAGAATTTGATCATGAAATCAGTAACCACACAATGTTACATGAACAACTTGTTCGCTTTTACAGTGGATTTATGCGCAGCGCCCACCCTATGGCAATAATGATAGGGGTAGTCGGTGCATTGTCAGCTTTCTATCATGATAGCACTGACATTAATGACCCTATGCAAAGAATGAAAGCCGCACATCGATTAATAGCGAAAATGCCAACGATCGGAGCATATGCCTATAAATACTCCCTTGGTCAATCCTTCCCTTACCCAATGAATAATCTAAACTACTCAGAAAATGTATTGCGACTAATGTTTAGTGTGCCAACTCGTGAATATGACATAAATCCCGTGCTAGCACGTGCTATGAATCGTATTCTTATACTCCATGCTGACCATGAACAAAATGCATCAACCTCCACAGTGCGATTAGCTGGTTCATCTGCAGCTAATCCATTTGCCTGTGTCGCCGCAGGTATTGCCTCACTTTGGGGGCCAGCTCATGGTGGAGCAAATGAAGCTGTACTAAATATGCTACATGAAATTGGTACGAAAGATAGGATTGGAAAATATATAAAAAAAGCTCAAGATCCAGAAGATAGCTTTCGTTTGATGGGCTTTGGACACCGCGTTTACAAGAATTATGATCCACGCGCTGAGGTTTTACGCAAAACGTGTCACGAAGTGCTGGATGAGTTGGGAATACATGACGCGACATTGGATCTAGCGATGGCCCTAGAGGAAATTGCATTGAAGGATGCTTATTTTCAGGAAAAAAAACTATATCCTAATGTTGATTTTTATTCTGGAATAATTCTTAGAGCTATAGGTTTTCCTGTCAATATGTTTACAGTACTTTTCGCTATTGGAAGGACAGTTGGATGGATTGCTCACTGGAAAGAGATGATGGAATCTCCCGAATCTAGAATTGGTCGCCCAAGACAATTATATGTTGGAAGTAAAAAACGCGAATTTACATCAGTAGCTAATCGTGAGCATACAGATCGTAAAATTAGCTGGTCTTGGCTTTGGGGCGGAAAAAATAAGGGTTGAACAGCCAGAATAATAGAACTATATAAAAAAATTTAAAGAGCCTAATTTTTGAACTGCATTATCTACAAAGCTACCAAGAAAGCAGATACCTATCTATTTTTGGAAAACGAGAATGACTTATCTAGAGTTCCCACTCCTCTATTGGATTTATTAGGAATGTTAGAAATAGTAATAGAGTTGGAAATATCTGCAAGTACAAAATTAGCGCAAGCATCTACCAATAAAGTTATTTCAGAATTAAAGCAATCTGGCTTCTATCTTCAATTACCTTCTGATGTTATTGAATCTAAGGAGTTTTAGGGAAGTAATATATCGATGCTACTAAAAATTCTTATAACTCTTGCCGTCATTCTACTCGTTGCCCTTATTTTTAGAGTGAAACAACCTCAAACTACAGCAACAAAACATACGCCCGAATCAACACAAAAAGAGGAGCGCTCATCCAATTTAGTAATTTACTCCCTTTTAGGAGTGATCATCGCAATATCTACACTGATTTTTGTACTTAACTGGAATGAGCAACATCGAATCATAAATGTGCGTGTAACTGATAACCAAGGAGAGGTCATAACCTATCAAGCATATCAAAAAGATATTGAGGGGCGCCGGTTTGTAACTTTGGATGGAGTGAGTGTAACCCTAGGCACTGCGGATAGAATTGAAATGGTTGAATAAAGGTAAAGGTTAATTTTTCAGTTGCTGTTTTACCGCCCGAAACTTTTTAAAGAATATAACGAGACAAATCTTCATCCTCCACTAGATTAGATAAATGCTGATCTACGTAATCCCTATCTATTTGGACGGTATCGCCTGATCTATCAGCTGCATCAAAAGATACAGTCTCAAGCAATCTCTCCATGACTGTATGTAATCTCCGTGCGCCAATGTTTTCTGTCCTTTCATTCACCTGCCATGCGACTTCGGCTATTCTAGTAACTCCGTCTGCTACAAACTCTAGATTCAGACCATCAGCCTTCAATAATGCCGAGTATTGTTGAGTTAAGGATGCGTAAGGTTCTGTAAGAATACGTACAAAATCACTTGAGCTAAGCGCATCCAATTCTACACGTATCGGAAGCCGCCCTTGTAATTCAGGAATCAAATCTGAGGGTTTACTCATCTGAAAGGCGCCAGACGCAATAAAAAGAATATGATCAGTTCGAACCATTCCATATCGGGTGCTAACAGTACAGCCCTCGATTAATGGTAACAAATCTCGTTGTACCCCTTCGCGAGATACATCCGCTCCCTGCTGATTATTTCTACCAACAATCTTATCCAACTCATCGAGAAAAACAATTCCGTTCTGTTCGACTCGGTCAATAGCTTCTTGTTTTATATCATCATCGTTTACCAGATTTGCAGCAGCTTCTTCGGTTAACAAACGTGCTGCCTCGAATACAGAAACTTTTCGACTTCGAGTTTGTTGTCCTCCAAGATTTTGGAACATATTTTGTAATTGTCCGGTCATTTCCTCCATACCTGGAGGAGCCATAATTTCTACGCCCATTTTTGGGCTACTGACTTCAATTTCAACATGCTTTTCATCAAGTTTGCCCTCTCTAAACAGCTTTCTGAAACGCTGTCGAGCTGCTCCGTCTTTGTCCCCTGTAGGATCCACTCCCTCTTTAGTTCCTTGCTCCCAATTCCTGTCACGAGCAGGAGGCAAAAGAGCATCTAGTATTTTCTCTTCAGCAATATCTTCGGCACGTGAACGAACTCTTTCAATTGCATCCTCTCGCGACATCTTGATTGACATATCCACCAGATCTCTAACTATAGAATCTACTTCACGCCCAACATAACCGACTTCAGTAAATTTCGTTGCCTCTACCTTTATAAACGGTGCCTTAGCGAGTCGCGCTAATCGCCTAGATATTTCAGTTTTACCTACACCTGTGGGACCAATCATAAGTATATTTTTTGGAGTGATTTCAGCCCGTAACGCCTCATCCTTAACCTGCGCTCTTCGCCAACGATTGCGAAGAGCCACCGCCACAGATCTTTTGGCAGCTGCCTGTCCTACAATATGCTTGTCTATTTCTTGAACTATTTCACGTGGCGTCATAGACATTTGATTAACTAACCTTTTAGTTCCTCAATGGTGAACTCACTATTGGTGTAAATACAGATATCTGCGGCTATAGATAGCGCTCGTTCTACAATCACTTTCGCATCAAGCTCTGTCTCTTTAAGAAGCGCAAGCGCAGCAGCTTTTGCATAAGTTCCACCCGATCCAATTGCCATGATCCCATGTTCTGGCTCAATGACATCACCACTACCAGTGATAATAAGAGAAGTTGTGCTGTCCGCTACAGCTAGCAAAGCCTCAAGTCGCCTTAACATGCGGTCGGTACGCCAATCCTTACTTAGTTCTACAGCTGAACGTACTAAATTCCCCTGATGTTTTTGTAGCTTATCCTCAAAACGTTCGAATAACGTAAAAGCATCAGCGGTACTGCCTGCAAAGCCAGCAATGACTTTGTCATCAAATAGACGACGAACTTTTCGAGTATTGCCTTTCATTATCGTGTCGCCCATCGATGCCTGACCATCACCTCCAATAACAACCTGACTACTTCGCCGAACAGATAAAATAGTAGTGCCATGTATTGAATCGAAACTCATAACGTTAAACCGTTAGATTCCAAAAAATTTTTCACTTAACCACATAAAGATGAGGCTGTTTAACTTCTGCGGACTCAGAAATACCCTGGCTCTCACCAACCGAAGTAACATTATCTTCTATTTCGGATCCGATTTCGCTTTCTCGAAAATAATAACCATGACCATTTTCCCTCGCAAAAACTGCAAGAACAGATCTGACGGGAAATCGGACAGCTTGTGAAACGCCACCAAATCTAGCCGAAAAAGAAATAATTTCATTGCCTAATTCCAGGGAATCTACAGCACTATTATTCACATTGAAAAGAATTTTCCCATCTTGGGTATAACCAGAGGGAACCACAACTCCTTCTACTTCTACATCAACAAGTAACTGTGGAGTTAAACCATTATCGACAGCCCAATCCCAAATGGCACGAATTAGATACGGCTGCGTGGAAATTAAGGTTTCTTTTTTTTTATCCATATTAATTTGATACTTTCAATTCATTTATCCTAGACTTTTCTCTATCGTCGTAATTCGCGCTCCTCATCACTAAGACTTTGTTGAAACGATTCGCGCGAGAATAACCTTTCACTATATTCTTCAAGTCGAACGCCTTGTTTTTGTAAGTCAATACCCAACAAAGATAGACGCCACAAGAGAGGTGCTACATAACAATCAGCCAAAGTCATCTCATCTCCTAAAATATAATCTTGATTAGAAAAAATGGTGGACATTGCCGACAAACCATCTGCTAATTCAAGCCGGTGCTTTTGATCAAATTTTTGACTGTTGACCATATGAGCTTGAACATTATCTAACCAATCGCGTTGCAAACGATAAATTAATAATCTAGCCCGACCCCTGCCAACAGGATCAATTGGCATTAAGGGAGGATGTGGTAGTCTCTCATCTAGATATTCGTTTATAACAATAACATTGTACAAGACAAAATCTCGATCAACTAACGTTGGTGACTCGCCATAGGGATTAATCTCGCTCAGCTCATCCGCTGGATGGTCTTTTGTAAAAAAATGAAAGTCAGACTCCGCATCCTTTTCTCTCATGACCAACCTACATGTGTGTCCATATAAACATAAAGGCTCAGAAAAAAGTTTCATAATCTCCTACCCTCTCGCTGTTTTAACTCGATAAAGTAGATCAATCAACATCACGCCAATATTCCCTTTTCAAGAAGTAAGCAAATATAGTAAAAATTACCATAAAAATTACAACCCACAATCCGATCCGATATCGAACAAGCTTAGCTGGCTCGGCAAGGTAAACCATGAAATTAGTAAGATCGTTAACAGCTACATCAAACTCTTCAGCAGTCATCACGCCACCAGATAATGTCCCGTACTTTTTAAATTCTATGCCTTGCTCTTCATCGAAATAAGCTTTTCTATAACCTTGCCATTCATACAAAACATTGGGCATAGCGACGTTCGGATACAAAACGTTATTCCAACCAGTTGGAGAAGTATCATCTACATAAAAACTCCTCATATAAGTATAAATCCAATCAGGTTTCCTATAGCGAGCGGTTAGGCTAAGGTCAGGTGGGGCGACTCCGAACCATTGCGCAGCTCCATCTGCTGGCATACGAGAAACCATTAAATCCCCTGGCTTGTCAGTCCTGCCCATCAAATTCTTTCGCAAAAGTTCCTCGCTAATCCCTAGATCATTTGCCATTCGTTCGTAACGCATATAAGAAGCACCATGACACGAAAGACAATAATTGACAAAAGTCCTCGCCCCTCTCTGTAAAGATTGTCTATCACTTAAGTTGATACTGGCTGAATCTAAATTAGCATCACTACCACCAGCGGCCCATGCGACACTTCCGAAGAAAACATAAAGCAGAAATATTATATATCTTGCTATCATTTTGTTAGCCGATCCGGTTCAGGTCGAGTCTTATCCAATCGAGTATATATAGGCATAAGAAAAAAGAATGCAAAATAAACAACAAGCCCGATCTGTGCCCAAGTTACATTCTTAAGCCAGAACAAATCTATGTGGCCCGGGTTTCGAGTACCTAAAAAACCGAGCATAACAAAATTTACAACAAAAAGAGTGAGCATGGTTTTATACATCCACCCCCGATAACGAATCGATCTTACTCTAGAGCGATCTAACCATGGCAAAAAGAAGAAAATGACGATTGCCGCTCCCATCGCAATAACTCCCCAAAGCTTAGCCCCGCCGGGTAACCACTCAAAAGTAACAGCGCGTAGTATCGAGTAGTAAGGAGTCAGATACCAGAGAGGCACTATATCTGGTGGGGTCTGTAGGATATCTGCCGGTGCAAAATTATCTTTTTCTAAAAACCAACCACCAAATTCTGGAATAAAAAAGACTATGGACAAATAAACCGTAAAAAATATGCCGATGCCAAATGTGTCTTTGATTGTGTAGTAGGGATGAAAGGGAACTCCATCCAAAGGTTTACCGGTAGCATCTTTTTGCTTCTTTATTTCCACTCCGTCGGGATTATTAGAACCGACCTTATGCAATGCAACTATATGCAAATATATTAATAGAGCGAGTAATAAAGGTAAGAGAATTACATGGAATGCAAAAAATCTATTTAGCGTTGCGTCTGATATCACATAATCACCACGAATCCACTCTGCTAGTCCTTCACCTATAAATGGAATAGCAGCGAATAACGAAACAATGACTTGCGCCCCCCAATATGACATGTTGCCCCATGGCAATAAATAACCAAAGAATGCTTCCGCCATCATGGCCACATATAAAAGCATTCCAAGCAACCAAATGAGCTCTCTAGGCGATTTATGAGAACCATACATAAGACCCCGAAACATATGGATATAGAGAGCTACAAAAATCATCGATGCCCCAACGGAATGTAAATAACGCACAAACCATCCAGCAGGGACGTCCCGCATAATATACTCGACCGAGGCGAAAGCTAATTCAACATCAGGCTTGTAGTGCATTGTTAGGATAATTCCAGTAACAATCTGAAGAACTAAAATTATTGTTAAAATCGCGCCAAAATAATAGAGAAAATTAAAGTTCTTCGGTGCATAGTATTCAGAAAAATGCTCTTTCCATACTTTAGTAACGGGAAATCGCTCATCCATCCAACGAATTAAACCGGACATCAAACTGATCCTCCTTCCTTGCCTACACCTATCAAAACGCGATTATCAGAAATAAATGAATACGGCGGTACTTCAAGATTTGTAGGTGCTGGAACGTTTTTATAAACTCGTCCCGCTAAATCAAATTTTGAACCATGACATGGACAAAAAAATCCACCCTTCCAATCGTCACTTAACCCAGAAGATGCTCCGAGTTTAAAATTTTTTGTCGGAGCACAACCAAGATGGGTACAAACACCTAGTACTACTAAGATATTGGGACGAATTGAGCGAAATTCGTTCTGAGCATAGGCAGGTTGCTGCGGAATATCCGAGTCAGGATCAGCGAGCTTTTCTCTTAATTGGCTAAGTCCATCAATCATTTGGTTAGATCTTCTGATGATCCAGACTGGCTTACCTCTCCACTCTACTACCAACATCTGACCATCTTGAAGCAGACTTATGTCAACTTCAACCGGTGCGCCTGCAGCTCGCGCTCGCGCACTAGGCCGCATGCTCGATACAAATGATCCGACCAAACTGCCTGCTCCTACCAACCCTAAAATCGATGTCATTGCGGTCAAAAACCGGCGGCGGCGCTTATTTTCTTTTTCTTCTAGCATAAATTCCTCAAACCGAAATCAAGATAGACCAAAAGTACATGATGAATTTTGGATAAGATCTATTAAAACTGGAACAAGTATAACAAAATGGATACGAGAATCACCAAGCTTAATTGCTCTAGTAGACAATTCAGCCCCTTAGCTGATGCTATTTTCACGGAACAAAGCCGAGATGGCGGAGCAGTGTATCGACTGAAGGTTTCCGCCCAAGGAAGGCTACAAACATAGACATAGGGTCTTTGACACCTCCTGGTTCTAGAATTTCACGTAAAAAAGCCCTACCCGATGTCTGGTCGAAAAGACCTTCAGTTTCAAATCGACTGAACGCATCTGCCGAAAGAACTTCTGCCCATTTGTAACTATAGTACCCAGCGGCATATCCTCCTGCAAAAATATGCGAAAAAGAGTGTTGAAATCTATTAAATTCGGGCACTTTGACAACCGAAACATCATTGCGAACATTATCAAGAACATCTTGAATTGAATGATTTTTGGCTCCCCACTCAGAATGCAATCTAAAATCAAATACTGAAAATTCTAATTGCCTGACCATCTGTAGCCCAGATTGGAAATTCCTAGCGTTTTTCAGCTTATTTAAAAGCTCCAATGGTACCTTTTCTCCAGTCACAACATGCCCGGAAATTAGATCCAAACCATCACTTTCCCAGCACCAATTCTCAAGGAACTGGCTCGGTAATTCAACCGCATCCCAAGGTACACCATTTATCCCCGAAACAGCAGGTTCATTTACTTGAGTTAACATATGATGCAGGCCATGGCCAAATTCGTGGAATAGTGTAAGAACATCCTCGTGAGTCAATAACGATGGCTGATCTCCTAACGGTGGAGAAAAATTACATGTCATAAAAGCAACCGGTTTTTGTTGTTGCCCATCAGCCTTAACATGACGACTTATACAATCACCCATCCATGCACCACCCCTTTTATTTGGGCGAGCGTAAAGATCTAAATAAAAACTACCTCTAAGCTCGCCTTCGACATCTATAATCTCGAAATACATCGCATCAATATGCCACATTTGAGGCGATTGGGCGGCAGGCCTGATGGTGATGCCAAACAAACGCCTCACAATCTCATACATTCCTTCAAGAACGCGGGGTAATGGAAAGAAAGGACGCACCTCTTCTTGGTTAAATTGGTAGCGCGATTGACGTAAGCGCTCTGACCAATATGGAAAATCCCATGCTTCTAAAGCGAAGTCGTTATCATTTTCTGAAGCAAACTTAGAAAGTTCTTTAAGCTCAATTTCAGCTTGAGGCTTGGTCCGGTTCAGAAGATCATCAAGAAAATCATCTACAGTACTCCTCTCAGTTGCCATTCGGGTAACCAATGCATAATCTGAGTAATGGGGATATCCAAGCAAGTTTGCCTGTTCTAACCGTAAGTCTAGAATATCTTCCATAATTTTACTGTTATCCCACTTCCCAGAATTGGGCCCTATCTCGCTACCACGAGTAACATAGGCCGTATATATTTCACGTCTCAACTCGGGACGCTCGGAAAACATCATGAATGGTATGTAAGAAGGAGCATGCAATGTAAAACGCCAGCCTTCGAAACCAGCTGATTCAGCGGTCTGCTTAGCTAATGCTACAGCAGAATTGGGCAAACCAACTAAATCTTTTTGATCAGAGACGTCGAGATACCAACTATCGGTAGCATCCAATAAATTTTGCTCAAAACGATTAGCAAGCGATGCTAATTTCTCAGAATTATTTCTAAACTTCGTCCGATCTTTGTTCGAGAGATCTACGCCACTCAACCTAAAATCTCTAATTGTATTTTTTATCACTTTTTGTTTTGCAGCATCCAAGCTCGCTAGCTGCATATTGTCTTGAACTGCCTTATACCCGATGTAAAGATCCTGATTCTGCCCAACCTCAGATTTATAAAGAGTCAATTTTTTTAAGCTGCTCTCATAGGCTGATCGAAAATCAGAAGAATCGCATACTGCATTAATATGCGAAACAATCGACCATAAACGATCTATCTTTTCAGAAATTTCGTTTAGAGGTTTCACAAAATTTTCCCAGTCTGGTTCTTCTGAAATTTTCGATAACTTAGTTATCGTCATCCGACTTTGATCTAAAAGAAAATCGAGAGCCTCTTCAACATGATAAGACTTAATCTCCGCAAACCTTGGCAGATCACTGAAGTCTAGTAGTGGATTTTCCATACTTTTAGAGCCCTCACAAAATTTTTATTGACACAGACACGTATCACGGTGTCAACTTCTGAACTTCCACTGTACGGCGCATTATAGATTTGAACGACATAATAACAGGTACTTTCCCTGGGTGGTACTAATGCTATGAAAAACAAATATGATCTGCTTGTAATAGGAGGTGGTAGCGGTGGCATTGCTATGGCCCGTAGAGCTGCTGAATACGGAACTAGAGTTGCGCTTGTGGAGAGTGGCAAACTTGGCGGAACTTGTGTCAACGTCGGTTGTGTCCCAAAAAAAGTGATGTGGAATGCCTCCAGAATAAGGGAAACACTAAATCATGCAAACGAATATGGTTTTGATATATACCAAAAAGAATTTGATTGGTACACATTAAAAGAACGACGCGATACCTATGTAAAACGGCTTAATAGTATATACCACAAGAATTTAGTATCATCTGGAGTAGACGTGATAAAAGGGTGGGCATCTTTTTCTGATAATGCGCACCAAGTTTTTGTGGGTCCAGACCTAATCGAAGCAAATCATATCTTGATAGCGACCGGCGGAATACCCAAAATTCCAAAAATTGAAGGCTCTCATTTCGGCATTAGCAGTGACGGATTTTTTGATTTACAACAACAACCAACCAATGTATTGATTGTTGGATCTGGCTACATCGCCACTGAATTTGCTGGTGTCCTAAATTCTCTAGGAAGTAAAGTCACCATGTTAATTCGAAAACAAACTCTTTTGTCTAACTTTGATTTACTTCTTCAACAAAGCATCATGGAACTAATGTCGAAAAATGGAATCGATATCGTCCCTGAAACAAACGTGAAAAAAGTTCGACGCGATTCAACTGATAAGATATATGTGGAATCTAATCAAAAAAAACATGGGCCTTTTGATAAGCTAATATGGGCTATCGGAAGAGATCCAAATGTTCAGGACCTTAACTTGAAGACAGCCGGGATCAAAACTGACTTTAATGACCATGTAATTGTAGACAAATATCAAAACACAAATGTTGAAGGAATTTATGCGGTAGGCGATGTTACTGGAAAAAATAATCTAACACCCGTAGCAATTGCCGCAGGCAGAAAGCTCGCTGATAGAATTTTCGGAAATCAAACCAATGCTAAGCTTAGCTACGAGAATATACCCAGCGTCATTTTTTCGCATCCGCCAATAGGCACCGTAGGTATTACAGAACAAGAAGCTGTTTCTCAGTTTGGCTGTGATGAGGTAAAGATTTATGAATCGCGATTTACCAATATATTCTATGGGCCTCTTCAGCAAAAATTACCCACATTCATAAAATTAATCACAGTCGGCTCAGAGCAAAAAATATTAGGATGTCACGTTATAGGAGACTCCGCAGATGAGTTAATTCAAGGGTTTGCCGTCGCAGTCACTATGGGAGCCTGCAAATCAGACTTTGATAACACGGTTGCTATACACCCTACTGCAGCTGAAGAGCTAGTAACATTACGCGGTGGACGAAAATCTCAGCTAACACCTTAGATGCGATTAAGATTCGAAATTTGGCAAACTGTTTCTTCAGTCGCGTACAATTAGTCATCCAACTTAAACTAAAAACTAGAGAATTCGAAAATGGCATGGTGGGGCAAACTTATAGGCGGAACAGTTGGATTTATGCTCGGTGGGCCATTAGGAGCACTACTGGGTAGCTCAGTTGGTCATCAATTTGACGCTCGAAGGAAACGTCAAGGATCAGCGGGATTCCTTCCCGGAAATCAAGAAAGAACTCAAGCAGCTTTTTTTACCGCCACATTTTCGGTAATGGGTCATTTGGCAAAATCAGACGGCCATGTTTCAGCAAAAGAAATCCAAGCTGCAAAGGCTCTAATGACTCAAATGCAACTAACAACGTCCCAATGTGAAGCAGCAATTAGCCTTTTTGAAAAAGGCAAGCAATCTGACTTTCCTCTCGATGAGGTATTGGAACAATTTAAACGAGAGTGTCATCGAAGAGTTACCCTACTTAGGATGTTTTTGGAAATACAGGTCCAAGCGGCATTAGCAGACGGCCAGGTTGATCCAGCAGAAAATCAGATTCTACTTTACTCAGCGCAAGTGCTCGGCTTTGACTCTAACCAAGTAGAGCGACTAATCAATTTCATCCGAGGCACTGATTATAATTCCACTAACCAAGAAAAGTCATTGGAAAATGCATATCAAGTCCTCGGTGTTAAACCTGAAGCGAGTGACGCGAATATTAAAACTGCTTACCGGCGTCTAATGAGCAGGCATCACCCAGATAAATTAGTATCAAAAGGCTTGCCAGAAGAAATGATTAAGCTTGCGACTGACAAAACCAAAGAAATTCAACGAGCCTGGGAAGTCGTTCGTAATCATCGTAAAAGTAGCACAGGATAAAAACAACAAAAGCTAAGAAAAAACCTATGGAAAAATATAAAATAGCTATTCTAGCAGGCGATGGAATTGGCCCTGAAATTACTGATGAAGCTCTAAAAATACTCCGCCTAATAGCTAAAAGAAACAAAGTAAATTTTGAGTTAATCGAAGCGCCTTTCGGAGCACAGGCATATTTCGATACTGGAGCCGCCTTTCCAAGAGAAACAATTGAACTCTGCGATAGTTCTGATGCGATTTTAAAAGGGCCAATCGGACTTAGTCATGAAGAATCCAAGCAAATCCCTATCGATCAACAACCCGAGCGAGGCGCATTACTGCCCATGCGACGACGCTATGACACATTTGCTAACTTCCGTCCTGTCTATCTTCCAAAAGAACTTGCCCATTTTTCTCCACTAAAATCTGAAATTGTGGGTGATGGTATTGATATCATCATTATTAGAGAATTAGTCGGGGGACTATATTTTGGAAGTAAGGAGAGAGGTATCGACGCAAACGGACTCCGATTTGTGCATGAAACCCTCGAATATAATGAGAATCAAATACGGAGGGTATTAAGAATTGCTTTTAAACTTGCCCAGAAACGAAAGAAGAAACTTCACAATGTTCACAAAAGTAATGTTTTGAAATCAAGTGTCCTTTGGAACGAAATAGTAGATGAAGTAAACCTGGAATATCAAGACGTGGAAATTGTAAACGTTCTAGTGGATGCTGCTGCGACCTATTTATGCCTTGATCCCAAGCAATTTGACGTTATGGTCATGGAAAATATGTTTGGTGATATTCTAAGCGATCAAGGTGGCGGCATCCTAGGCTCTTTGGGATTAATGCCATCAGCGTGTGTCGGCCCTAAAAAATCATATTATGAACCATCTCATGGATCTGCTCCTGACATAGCAGGCAAAGCAGTCGCCAATCCTTATTCTATGATCGGCTCTGTCGCTATGATGATTGAGATGAGTTTTGGTATGGAAAAAGAAGCAAAAAACCTTTGGAGTGCTATGCGATCAGTCTTCTCTCACGGCTTCACCACCGCTGATCTTTCAAAATACAAACAGAATGAAAAAATTATAAGTACTTCCGAATTCGGTGACAGGGTAGCAGATCAACTCAATCAATTATCGTCATCATAAGTATAGATACTTACGACTAAATAAATAATATCTTATTCAGGTCGTTGAAGAGGTCCTAAATTTTGCTCACCGTTAGTTTTAGAGTGTTTTATGTTTAGCATTCGCACGGTAGCATTCACTCCAGCGAAAACCTGATTAGCATGGACTCCTCGCGTTCGAAATGTCCGTTGACCATCGTTCCAAGTAATAAAACATTCTGTCAAAGCATTAGTGTTTCCACCTTTAGGTATACGAATCTCAAAATCTGTAAGCTCTGGGAATCGGAATATATCCGAATCTAAAACCTTTTTCATAGCGTTGTTAAACGCATCGAATCCTCCGTTTCCAGATCCTGAGATCTTGTGGATGGTTTCACCTATTCGTACTCGAACACTAGCGGTCGACTCAGTATCAAAACCACTGCTAATGGAGCAACTGATGAGCTCAACATGCTGGGATTCACGACTTTCTAAAATATCGGCAATAATAAATGGTAGATCCTCCCTTGTAATAACCGCTTTCGTATCAGCAATGTCTATAATTTTCTTCAAAACTTTATCTTGATTCTCGGAAGAAAGTTCGACTCCCAACTCTTCAAGATTTTTTAAAAGGGATGCTCGACCACTCATCTTACCTAAAGCATAGCTATGTTTTCGGCCAAACCTCTCTGGGTTTAAATTAGTTTTGTATAACCCGCCCTTTTTATCGCCATCTGCATGAATACCACTCGTCTGTGTAAAAACGTCTGATCCAATAATAGGAGCATTAGCTGATACTCTTTTTCCCGAAAAATTTTCTACCATCTGACTAAGATCATGAATTTTTGATTCATCAACATTGATTTCCATGTCAAGTTTATCGCGCAAAACCACCGCTACTTCCGCAAGAGATACATTTCCCGCGCGCTCCCCCAAACAATTTAAAGTCACATGAATAGTCGATACTCCAGCTTCTACAGCAGCCATAGCATTAGCCGTCGCTAAACCATAATCGTTATGAGGATGAAAATCGAATTTAAGCTTTGGGAAACGAGTACACATATCACCCACGCTAGCATAAACTTCCTTAGGGCTAAAAACGCCCAAAGTGTCGGGCAACATCACATGAGCAACTTCGATTCTATTCAGAAAATCAACCATTTTATAAACATAATCACGACTATCTCGATAGCCATTTGACCAATCTTCCAAGTAAACATTAACAAGAAGATTATTTTCTCTCGCATAAGATACCGTTTGATCTATATCACTTAAATGTTGGTCCAATGTTTTTCGAAGCTGAACTCTGCAATGTCTTTCACTAGCTTTCGTCAAAAGATTGAGAACTCGACCACCAGTATCCACAATCCAGTCGACACTTCTTGTGAAATCCACGAAACCTAAAACTTCTACTTTCTCTAGAAAACCAAGCTGCGATGCCCACTTATGAATCTGAGTAACCGCTTCCTTTTCACCATGCGAAACACCAGCGGACGCTATTTCGATTCGATCTACTTTGAGACTCTGGAGTAACGCTCTAGCAATGTTAACTTTCTCATCAGGAGAAAAAGAAACCCCTTGAGTCTGCTCTCCGTCACGTAGCGTTGTATCCATTAATTGGATTCGACTGTCCCGCATGATCAAGACAAATTCCAGAAGTAATTTTTCAAACTAATTGTACTCATATCTCCATATCTTCCAACACTAGTTAAGTTAAGCTCATACCCTTAAAGGGTAATAATAACTCATCGAAACATTTACTATTCCAATATTGCATCAACTAAAAACTGCACGCTACCACGCAAAGGATCGACAACAGGAAGCCCAGTTTCCTGAGAAAATCTGGCTATCGCATCATCGGCATGGCTATCTTTCAGCATAGACGTATTTAAAGCTATACCAACCGTGCGCGGTTTAGGAAATCCTCCACAAGCTGATGCAATATCTTCATAGAGACTTATCAATTGAGAGAGTGGAGGAAATCTAATATCGTGATCTGCCAGCCGATTGCTTCCTGCTCGATGGCAAAGCACCAAATGAGTAGGGCAACTGCCTCTCAATAAAGGAAGTGTCGAAGTGCTCCCAGGATGAATAATAGAACCCTGCCCTTCAATGATTTGAAGCTCTGCATCTGAATTATCAAGAACCATTTTCTCTACAGCGCCACAAGCATAATCAACTCGTATCGAGTCTAGTGCTATACCGCTACCACTTATACAAATCCCTATCTGGCCGGTAGCTAAGAATTTAGCGTTAATACCTCTTTCCAATGCTTCTTCCCAGATTTTAATACCTGAAGTCATTTTCCCAATCGCCATATCTGTTCCAACCATTAGCAACCGCCGATTTCGCAAAAAAGCCGCGCGTGCGCTTGCGATACCCAGATTTTTCGGTTCTTTTCTGATATCCCAAATCCACTGTTTTTTTTGCAGTTCCGGATATCGGTTGGTCAGGGGTTCGTGTAATCCATTTATGATAGACAGGCCTCCCTCAACAGCACGATCAACTTCGTCAAACATATATGGAGGCAATCTTCCACCGGATGGTGCCATGCCAAGCACTAGCACGTTACCACCCAAGCCTAGCGATTCAGAAACATCTTTAACGACTGGTGAATGAGGTCCGTAACCCAAAACATCCTGGACGCTCTTCCCATAACTGTCTTTGTCGACACATCCTACTATTGAGTTAGATGAAAAACGTATAACACCATGGCCCATTTTCCCATTCCGTTTCCCCATTTGATCATCAAAGTGAATGATTAGTGAATGTTCTGGCTTTAACATACTAAATTTGCTCCATGACCAAATTTACCCGATACCGAAACTACACCATTAATTAATGACAAACCATCAGCAGGATCAGGATCTAAATTAAGATGCGAATCTAGATCAATATGATCAAATAAAGACCCTATTGATGCTCCAGCAGCAATCGCAATCGATGATTCTCCCATGCAACCAATCATAGTTTGCAGCCCATGTGCGCGAGCAGTAGAAACAATACGAACTGCCTCAGTAATGCCACCACACTTCATTAATTTCACATTCACTCCATCAACGCATTCAGCGAGTTTCGCAACATCTGATGAGAAATTACAAGATTCATCAACGAAAATTGGTAACGCCCTATTCCTGTAAAGATTTGGCAATTGATCATCATCTTCAGGTTTCAAGGGTTGCTCAACATATTCACATTCTCGATCTGCTAACCACTTAATCATATTGATGGCATTGGAAAGGGACCATCCACCATTAGCATCAACACGAAGAGAAACATCAAAATTTTCAATAGCTCTCTGGACCTCAACGTACATCGCTTTATCCACCTCTATTCCCTCAGGATTGCCCAACTTAATTTTCAGATTTTTTGCATTTGTACGATTTAATATTTCTGAAATACGCTCTCGCACCAATTCCGGACTAATAATACCAATAGTAATAGATGTTGGAACTGAACGCTGAGGTAATCCTAGAAGTTGAAAGAGAGGTCGTTTACTTTGTTGAGCAAGTAAGTCCCAAATAGCTACATCCACAGCAGCCCAGGCACACATGGCTACTCCAGATAAACGAGCTTCTTCCCATGCCTCAACAGGACTTAAAATTATGTCTTGACCGTCCAAGAAATTTTGTAACTGTCGCTCGCAAATCTCCGCTGTCTCGGCTCCCGATCCGGGCGCAGCCTCTCCTATTCCCACAAAACCTTCCCGATCGATCAGGACGTAAAGATTAGTTGAACCAGAAATCAATCCTCTGCTTATTTGAAGAGGATACCGTTTCCTTAGCTCTATTTGTCTATACATATAGTTCATAATTTAGCTCAATGGTTTGTCAACGAAAACCGTTCCGCTTCAATAGATTGGTTTTATATTTAGGAAAATTCTCCTTCATAAAGCCTTCATATACAAGTTTGTTTTCACAAGCTGAGTTTAATGCTTAGGATTCATATCACCGATACTTCAAAACTTCCTACTCCTTTAATTTCACTGAAAAGTATATCTCCTTGGCAGACCGGGCCTACTCCTGCTGGAGTCCCAGTAAAAATTAAATCTCCTGCCGATAACGAAAAAAACTCTGACAAACAGATTATTATCTCCGGAATCTTCCAAATCATCTCAGATAGATCACCGTTTTGGCAAACTACACCATTTTTATAAAGCCGAATATACCCTCTTTCTGGATGACCGATCTCTTTAACTGGATAAATTTCAGAACATGGTGCAGAATTATCAAAGGCTTTACTAATTTCCCAAGGCCTTCCACTTTTCTTGAGTTCACTTTGTAAGTCGCGTCGTGTCATATCTATACCAACCGCATATCCATAAATTGAATCCATAGCAGTATCAAAAGAATCAATATTCACGCCCCCACGTTCCAAAGCTACAACTAACTCTACCTCATGATGTACTTCAGACGATTTGCTAGGATAAAAAAAATCGGCACCTGAATGGACTACATTATCTGCATTTTTCTGAAAAAAGAATGGATTTTCACGCTTGGGATCATGCCCCATTTCTATCGCATGATCGGAATAATTGCGCCCGACACAATAGATGTGATGAATAGGAAAAAGCGCGTTTGAGCCATGAATTGGCAATATTGACTGTGCTGGTGCTGGAAATATATAAGACATAAAGAGGCCTCCTACCCTTTCAATTGCTACCGTTTGCTTTGATAATTAGGCTGTAAGGAACAAATATACCGTGGAAATCATACTACCCTACTTTATAGCCATCGCTCTTTGTGGATTACTGTTGTACTTTCTAACGCCTATCGCAAAGAAAGTGGGCTTGGTCGATAGACCTAATGATCGAAAACGCCATGATGTCTCTGTGCCTTTGATCGGTGGTATAGCCATGGGCATTTCCTTTCCACTATCAATGCTGCTTTTTCCAATTGGCCTAGAATCGTACCGTATTTTGTTCTTCTGCATCGGAGCATTATTAGTTGTTGGAGTACTTGATGATCATCAAGATATCCCCGCTGGCGCTAAATTTATGACACAGATGGTTATAGCGACTCTGCTCGTTTTTCTCGATGATAAAGTAGTTTTTTTCATAGGTGATATATTTGGCACTGGTACTTCACAAGGGCTAAATGTATTCGCTCCCTGGCTCACTGTAATTGCTATTGTCGCTATCATTAATGCGTTCAACATGATCGATGGACATGATGGTCTTGCTGCATTAGTGACAATAATATCACTTGGTGCATTACTTTTCTTGTCAATAAATAATGAAGTTGGGCAAGAGCACTTTTTATTCATTAGTCTTTTCATCACTGTTATTGCCACCTTTTTGCTATTCAATCACCCTTCTTTTGTCGGTAGAGATAGACAGGTTTATATGGGCGATGCTGGCAGCATGTTTCTTGGATTAATAGTTGCATACTTCTTAATCGAACTTTCACAACGCGGTGCGCCTGTTGAGAATTTTGGAGTACCTGCGATCAAACCAAGTGCAGTGCCTTGGATTATAGGATTACCCTTCTTAGATGAAGTGAGTGTAATGACCAAAAGAATCATAAAAGGTCGTAAACTCTGGATTGCAGACCGAGGCCATATCCATCATTTCTTTTTAGATTTAGGGTTCGGAAAAAATTTGACGCTTGCCCTACTTGTTATAATACATTGCGGACTAGTAATTATCGGTATCCTAGGCACTGTCTTTGATTGGCCTGACTGGCTATTGTTTTGGGGTGCACTTATGGTCTTGCTGTTATACCTAGTTACTGCCCGCCTTACACCGAGACAAAAGAAACCAAGGCGTGCCAGTTAGGAACATTAAACTATAAGATTTAGGGAGAATTTTCTAAAACTTTAAATTCAACTAAAGTATTCATAATAACGAGCGTTTGCTGAATCACCAAAGAGTATTTCGCAGGCTTGCCACATTCCTGAAATATTACTTAGTTCTTTTTTAGTAAAAGTAAGTGCAAAAAGAGTTCGCCGTCGAATAAAATCCTCAAGTTTTATAACCATCTGATAGTCTCGAATAAATTCGAGTTCAGCACGTGTAATATTAAATTCTTTCAAAATAATCATATTGCTATCAGGCTCAGAATTAATTTTAGTTAAGATATTGCATGCATCTTCTCCGTAGTAACGCCATAATCGCTCAATCATGCCCTCAGGCAAATTATTTTGGTTCATCGTACTTCTCACTAAATCCAAAAACTCACTCCTAGTTTTAGTATCTGGCTCACCAAACCAATGGTCGCGAAAAAACATACTTGAAGAATCTAAAATAGAAGATATTTCACGCCTAACATCACTACCTACTTCCAAACAAGTCGTAAGTTTTCCACCGAAAATAGTAATAATAGGAAAATTCTTACTCGATTCAATGAAATGTCGCCGAGAAAGACGCAAAAAGTCTTTTGGCTCTTTATTTTTCCTCGCCACAGCCAAGGGTCGGACGCCGGATCTTTCTGAAATTATGTCGCTTAAACCGAGTTGAAAAGATTTAGAAAGAACCTCATTCAAATTCTCTAAAATAAATTCTCTATCCTTTTTGTCGACGCAAGTGTCTTGACTATGAGCTTGTGTATCAGTAGTGCCGATACTACTTTCATCTCCCGTAGGAATAATGAAGAATGGCCGTCCATCGTTTGCAAAAAATGCAAGTACTCGACTAGATTTTGATAATCGCTTTACTACCAAATGAACTCCTTTGGAAAAAACATGTCGGTATTTTGTTTTGACTCCACCCAATTGGTTAATATTATCTGCGAATGAACCTGCAGCATTTACAACGATTCGCGCATTAATAGTGATTTTTTTTTGATTTATTTCGTCAAACAAACTTACACACCAAACACCACCATCATTATGCCTAGTAAATTTTAACCCTGTAACGGTCAAATAGTTAATGGCAAGAGAACCGTTTTTTGCAGCTTTATCTATTAGGCTAAAAACAAACCTAGCATCTCCATCGACTAGAGTCGCGTCTGAGTACTCCACGCCAGTAAATCTATTTTTTCTTGAAATAACTGGCTCATATTGACTAATTTTTTCATTTTTTTGTAGTCTTGGCTTATCTGTTTTCCTTCCACCTAAAAACCAATATAACCATGTAGCGAGGTACACAAATTGGCGCTTAATCCAATTTTCTTCATTAAAAAGAAGTAGAAATCGTGTTTCACTAATTAGAGAGGGGTAAGCCTTCATCAAAGCATTTCTTTGCCGGCAAAGCTGGCGCACAAGGGCAAATTCTCCGCTCTGAAGATACTTTATCCCACCCCAAATGAAGGCAGAAGAGCTCTGACTACTTTGACTAGAAAAATCTCCTTTGTCGACCAATGCGACCCGATACTTACTAGTGCCGATTGCAGCAGCTACAGCAGCTCCATTAATACCTCCCCCAATTATCAATACATCTAAATCAGCTTCTTCCAGTTGCCTAATTTGCAGGTATCTCGATCGCATCGCTTAATTTCTTTAATTTCCAAGAATTTTATAGCCTGATGAAATTACTATCATTAGGATAAACCCCAATAATGATAAATTCGTTTACAAACAGCTATCAAGCTCTATATTAGAGACTATGACAAAAGAAAAGAGATTAATTTTATCGATTGACCAAGGCACTACAAGTTCTAGAGCTATCGTCTTCGATGTGGATGGATCAGTTAGATCAAGTGCTCAAAAAGAGATCGAGCAAATCTATCCAAAAAATGGATGGGTTGAACATGACCCCGAGGAAATTTGGAACACTACTATCCAAGTTTGCCAAGAGGCCCTCGCTCAGTGTAACGGCAGTGTTTCTGGAATTGGGATTACAAATCAAAGAGAAACGATAGTTCTGTGGGATCGAAAAACCGGTATTCCATTAGCTAATGCTATTGTATGGCAAGATCGAAGAACTGCCCAAATTTGCGCCCAACTCCGAGCACAAAATTTTGAAGACCTTATTATTGAAAAAACCGGGCTCTTACTTGATCCATACTTCTCTGCCACAAAATTGTGCTGGCTCTTAGACAATATAGAAGGTGCTCGAAAAAGAGCAGAAAAAGGCGAATTAGCAGCTGGAACAATTGATAGTTTTTTACTATGGAGATTGACCGGAGGTAAGCTCCATGCCACAGATGCAACAAATGCATCAAGAACGTCACTATTTAACATACATAAGCAGAAATGGGATGCTGATTTGATGGGCATTTTTAGAGTACCCGACATAATACTGCCAGAAGTGAAAGATTCTGCTGATGATTATGGATATTCCATCCCTAAGTTGCTTGGTAAGGCAATACCGATACTTGGAGTAGCTGGAGATCAACATGCAGCTCTTATAGGGCAAGCTTGCATAAACCCCGGCATGGTGAAAAGTACTTATGGTACTGGGGGATTTGTTTTAGTAAATACGGGCACAAAAATACTACGCTCTAAACATCGATTGTTAACTACCCTTAGCTACAGAATAGGAGGCAATGTTCAATATGCCATAGAAGGCTCTATCTTTAACACTGGCACTGCTGTCCAGTGGATGCGGGATAATCTTCAATTTATCAAGTCTGCGGATGAAACAGAAGCATATGCTCGGAACTCAGTTGACGACCGAATCATGTTCGTTCCAAGTTTTACCGGCCTTGGCGCGCCTCATTGGAATCCTAATGCTCGTGGTGCGATCTATGGCTTAACCAGGGATACAACTCCAGCAGATATGATTCGGGCCGCACTCGAATCTGTCGGATACCAAAGTGCGGATTTGTTGAATGCTATGAGAATCGATATCGCCGGAGCCATTAAAACACTTCGAGTAGATGGTGGAATGTCCAAGAACGATTGGATGCTTCAGTTTCTTGCCGATGTCACAGGGGTGACAGTAGAACGTTCCAAAGTCATGGAAACTACAGGTCTTGGGGTAGCTTTTTTAGTTAGCTTGCAGGCTGGAATTATCAATTCTCTCGAGGATCTAGACAAACTCTGGGACAACGACAAGATATTCGAACCTAATATTTCGACAAAAAAACGCCAAACTTTACTCGAAAATTGGGCCCTAGCTATCAAAAGTACTGAGACTTTCAACGTTGAGTGATACAAGAACGATTAAGATTTAACAAACGCTGATTCTCGTAAAACAGTAATTGCGCCAGCCAAAGCATCCCATCCAGATGTATGTCCCGCAACGGAAACTGAATTGATGCATTGTGATATTTCATCACGACCACCAACCAAAATTGAGTTTAACGCTTTATGTAAAACCTCACTAGCTTCTCCATCTATAGCTGCCAAAATATGTAAACTGCTAATCGGTCCTGTAAGTTCATTAATTAATGGTTGAATTATCTGGCAGATACCCGACATTAAGTCCTGTCGATCAATTATCGAAAGAGCGACCAAGAAACCGACAAGAAAATCATCGCCCGACGGCGTCAAACCTGGACCGAGACCTAGCAAATTTATAATCTCATTAGGCGGCAAAAAAGAAGACTTTGCAGTCATGGCCTGGCGCAACCAATCAGTCAAACTATTAAACACAGGTTGTGCTCTTTCTAATTCAGGCGATAAGAAACTAGAATACACGCTAGGCCAAACGAGGCGCGACAAACCTTGATCCGGATTTCTACCCAAACACAACATGTCAAGATCAAAAAGACCTTGTGCCAATGTTTTTTCCGACCAATCAACTGGCTGTGGCTTCCAAACTGGAGTACCACTTAGTTTTACTCGGAGTTGATCTCCAATCACAATTCCATCATCTACAAAAAAAACATCGGCATCAGGCGTTACAATATTAAACTGATCAATTGACGTTAAAACTACATTGATGGGTCCCGCGCTTAAGTGTCCCGACACTAAACAACAAAAACCTTCTTCAAGCTTTAAGTACAAACTTTTCTGGAAACTACTGGATACTCTCCCACTAGCACTACGATTGATAACCTTTCGAGCTAGTTGGCCTATCGAGACTGCAGAACAATCCCTAATTTTACTGGCCTGTGGGAGAATTTAGAAATCCCCAATATTTCTGGTAAGAGCTGGACTCACTTGACATGCTAAACAATTAAAAGCATTTATAAATCTGGTCATAATCAAGTTGAGACACAAGCCCAAGCTACCTCGGTTGCATGCGCGTTACTTGGAGCAACAAGCACTCCGGCAGATTCAAGAATAGCAATTTGATGGCTCAATATCTGGGGATCATTTTCGGTTCCAGTTACCGACGCTACAACTAACGTATCTCTATTTGGTTTTTGTTGAATCGCTCGAACAACATGGGCAGCAGGATTTTCATTGGCGCCAAAACCAATTACCACATCAATTAATATAACGCCAATCTCATCATCACTTAGCGCTTGCACAAGTAGATCGTTTCGCACCTCCGGATCAATCATTGGGTGAGGACGGCCACGAGTATACTGATCAGCACCAAGATCTAGCAATGTGTGCATGGTAGAATCATCAACTAATGTCTCTACACCTTGAATGGGAACATTGGACTGTAGTGTGCAACCTTGATCCAACAAGATTATCTGAGCTTCAGCAGCTAGAGAACCTCCTGAAAACAAACCTCGAATCAACTTACCAGAAAATCTAAGATTTTTTGGTGGTCTAAATTGACCAAAAATTTCTTCCGTAGAATTTAAAGCGCTAGCAGCAACAGCACGTAGAGTACGTGCACTAACAACGTTCGCTGGCATATCGAAATTTTGAGCTCCAAGAAAACATACTGTCGCAGGTTTTGGAGCGTTACCCAAACGAGTGATGATTTTTTTTGCGACCGCAGTTGAAGGAGGTTTCGAAATAAGAACAATATGTTGCGTCATCTGATCCGACTCCAACCAATCAATAGCCGTTAATGTGCTAATGCCACCTACTTCGTCACACAAATCTCTTCCACCAACGCCTATTGCATGCGATATTCCTGCTCCTTTATTTGCTATAAGAGTCGAGACTTCCTGAATCCCAGTGCCTGAAGCCCCGATTATGCCAATAGCTCCCGTTGGCACACGATTACCAAAACCCAGCGGGGTTCCACCAATTAATGCTGTGCCACAATCTGGACCCATGACGATCAGTCTCTTCTCCCTAGCCTCCTCTTTTATAGCAATCTCTTCTTTTAACGGTACATTGTCGCTAAAAATCATTACATTTAGTCCGGATCTCAGAGCCTTTCTTCCTTCACCGCAAGCAAAATCGCCTGGCACTGATATCAAAGCTAAATTGGCTCCGGAATTAACTTTCAATGCGGATCGCAAAGTCCGAGGTTGTATGGCTTGACTGCCCACAGAGGCAGTAACAGGCGCCGAAAGGGATGAAATTGCCTGTTCTATCGCTCTAATTGCACTACTTTCATCTTTGGCTCGAACCGCAACAATCAGATCGCCACCAACGACCTCTTGATCTCCTAACTGTAGTAGATTTGAATCACGCAGTATCTGCTGATTTGCCGGAGTTGCCATCATTAATGCTGCTTCTTCCACGCTGGCCAATTTCGATACTGATCTAGATATCTGCATCAGCATCACTGAGTCTAGAAAGAGGCCTTTCTTGACCTGATTTATTATAAAGCTCATTTCACACCCACTTTATCTGCAAAAGCCTCTAGCGCTTTTTCAAAACATTCCAATGGAGCGCGCACCACTCCAGCACCGACTTGACCCACACCGGGTTCTTTATGAGCAATACCAGTATTAATCATGGGTGCTATAGCTGTTTCAACTACTAATCGAATATCGATTCCAGTTGGTACACCTTCAAAATCGAGTGACGGTATAGTCCACTCTGGATTTTGACCCAATGTAATCTCCGCCATCAATCGAGTTGTGTCAGCTGCTTCACTTGCAGTACCAGCCCCCACAAATCCTGCTACTGCAGGCGCTGCAGCCATTGCGAATCCGCCAAGACCAACCGTTTCAACGATCGTTGAGTCACCCATATCTGGATTAGCATCATTAGATGTAAATCCAGGAAAATATAAACCTTGTGGCATTTCAACCGGCGCAGTAAACCACTGATTACCGAGCCCACTTACTCTCACTCCAAATTCAGTACCATTTCGACTCATTGCAGTGACAATTGTAGACGCCTTAATGTTATGAAGTGGATCCATTATTGCTTTGCCCATAGCCATAGCAATATTCAGAAAAAATTGATCATTGTTTCCGAGAAAAGAAAAAATTTCAGTTAACTGATTATTGTTACTGACTTTTTTTGCGAGGTGAGGTGCCAACTCACGGATTATTAAGCTCGAACAACCCACATTGCGTTGATGCATTTCATCTCCCATCGTAAGACCTCGAGCAATAAGAGGTTTTAGTGGAATACCTGATTCAACTTTCAGAGCCTCACTTAACGCTGGTCCCAATATATCTCGTAACCAGGCAAGTCGAAGTAAAACAGAATCATCATTACCTCCGAAACGGATTACCTTACCAAGCCCTTCGTTAATGGTGCAAAACGCACGGTTACCAAAAGTTCTATTCTCAACAACTAACACTGGCTGACTGCGAGTTGTTAGGCCTGTCATAGGACCTACCGCGGAAAAATGATGATTGGGATGGAACTCAAAAACGCCTTCAGAAGCTAAATTTTCTGCCTCTTTCAAATTTTTTGCCCACCCCTCATAAACCGCTACCCCCGCTATCGCACCACGCATAGGTCCACACATACCATTCCAATCGATAGGTGGTCCAGCATGTAGAATCATATGATCATTCAGATCTGGTATAGCTTCGCCTGCTGGAATAACATCTACCAGCACTGGTTCCGCGTCGAATAGACGTTGAAGAGCTTCCTTATTTGCGGAAAAAATCTTCTGCTGGAGAGATAAAGTCAAATCTAGTCCGTTAATTTTGAAAGTAAGTCAGCGAGCCTTGGGTTACCTCTAGCTGGTGGAGCCCAATCGACTTGAACTACCTCAATACCTTGCCTCACAAGGTCATCGGCAAATCTATTTAGTCCAATATTCACAACTTGAATTTGACTGTTCAGTAACGCAGAACGGTTTTTAACTTTTTCTTCAGCCATTTAATTAATCTCTTTAGTTATCGGTCGCATCATATATTGCACATGCCGTATCTACACCAACCCCCTGATCGGAAACAAAACCCTGACGACGAAGCACATTCTCAAAGCTACTAAGACAGCGCAAAACATTCGCTTTCCGACAAACGTAACCCATAGTCCCAATCCGCCAGATCTTACCCTGTAATGGACCAAAAGAGGTGCCAATCTCAATACCAAAATCCTCAAGCATTGATTTGCGCACTAAACTCTCATCAACAATTTCAGGAGGCACGAGGATGCCCGTCACATTATTCATACGATTCGCAGGATCACCAAAGAGGCTAAGCCCCATAGCTGTTAAACCATTACGTAGCGCCTTACTAGCAACTTTATGGCGATCAAAACCTTCTTCTAATCCTTCCTGCAAAACCACTCTAGCGCATTCTCTAGCACCATATAGCATCGAAGTAGACTCCGTATGGTGATTAAGTCGACGAGGGCTCCAGTAATCCATCAGCATTGCCAAATCAAAGTAATTGGACTGAATAACTATACCGTCTCCATCATCGCTATCTGCCGACCGAATTCCAGCCTCTACATGCTTACGTTGCTGAATTCGTTCAACCGCTCGATTACTTAAGGTTACTGGAGATGTGCCAGGTGGTCCTGACATACATTTTTGCAGACCTGCAGAAACGGCATCCAAACACCAAGAATCCGTCTCCAAAGGCATCCCACCCAATGTTGCAGTCGCATCAACGTAGGTTAGCACACCTAATTTACGACAAAGTGGACCAATCTCATTCAAGGGTTGTGCCATAGTAGTAGAAGTATCTCCATGGACTAGAGCGAGAATTTGGGGCTTATGCTGTTTAATAGCATCAGCAATTTGATCGACCGTGAATACAGTACCCCACTCTGCCTGAAGGTTAATAATGTCAGCGCCAGAACGTTCAGCGATTTCAGTCAGAAGATGTCCAAAACGCCCAAAAATAGGGATTAATACTCTATCTCCTGGGGATATCAAAGAATTAAGGCAAGCTTCAATACCTGCACGAGCAGTACCATTTACCAACAGGGTCCAGTGATTGTCCGTTCGATATATTTGTCGATATAAAGTCATAACCTCATTCATATATTCAGTAAACTGGGGATCAAACTGCCCCAGCATAGAACTTGACATAGCCCCCAAAACGCGAGGGTAAACATCAACAGGGCCTGGCCCCATCAATAGTCGTGGCTCAGGATCTAGGGGTGCAAATATGTGATGCTCGGTCAAATTTGAATGGTCGCTCATAAGTCTCGTACGTCTCCTTTTGATATCCTGGTTTAATGCACAAACAGATTTTTAAGTATCTGCCACAATTTGAGTTCCTGCTTCTCCCATCAGCGCAGGCAACGCTTCCTCAAGGTGAGCAATAACTGCACGCTTACCTCCGCGTTCCACAAAACGAATAGCGGCTTCCACTTTCGGTCCCATACTACCTTCCGCAAAATGACCCTCCGCGTGATAACCTTTCATTTCTGAAACTGGCACTCTATTTAATTCTTCTTCTGTATTTGTACCAAAATTCAATGCTACTTTTCTCACACCTGTTAAAATCATCATATGTTCAATACCTAGAATAGTCGCCATATGCTGTGATGTGAGATCTTTGTCTATCACAGCTTCAATACCACGCCGTACCCCCAATTTATCTCTCACTACCGGAATCCCGCCACCGCCACCAGCGATGACTATAGTCCCTCGTCCGGCTAATGCATCAATTAGCGAGATATCGCAAACGTGCCGAGGCTCAGGGGACGGCACTACTTGCCGCCATCCTCTACCAGCATCCTCGATGAGCGTCCAACCTAACTCTGATTCTAGGCTTCTTGCCTCTTCCTTAGTATAAAAATAGCCTACTGGTTTGGTTGGATTCTGAAACGCTTTGTCCTCTGGATCTACTTCAACCTGGGTAACCAATCCAATCGCATGACGACTATTTCCAACCTGCCTGAGAGCATTTTCAAAAGCCTGCATCAGAAGATAGGCTGTCACACCCTGTGTATTTGCAACACAAATATCTAGAGACATTGGCGTAACGCGATGACGAGCTAGAATTTGACGTAATATCGTTTTGCCAACGCCAGGACCATTACCATGAGTTATGATCAGCTCTTTTTCAAGTTGCAGTATGGGTAATAAAATCTTAGCCGCATCAGCTGCAACAGTCATTTGTTCTTCGGATGTTCCAGTGATGCCAGGTGGGTGAATAGCATTACCTCCAACGGCAATAAGTAATCGTGAAGGCAAATCAGAAAGCAGGTAAGACTGGATCATTAACCTATTCCATAAGATCTATGCGAAAAAAAATATCCGCGGGACTATTTTCGGTTGCTAAAATTAATGATAGCAATAAAGCTGACTTCTGTGGATTAAAATGTCTAGACGCTATAATAGTCTCACTCTCTTTCAGAGTCATAGTTTCTGGCAAAACAACTACGCTTTGTACTCGAGAGGAAACGACAATCGGTATCCCTTGAGCCGCAAGCTGTATTAGCTTAGGTATAAGTATTTCAGGAATTTCACCACTACCAAATGCTGCTACAACTAAACCGTTAAAAGAATTGGCCTGAAACTCAGGCAAAATATTGGCACTACCCCCTGCAGTAACGTAATGTATTGCTACATCAGGTAACTTCAAAGAATTAGTTAAAACCGTACTAAAGAAACCCCGGTACCAGACAAAACCTTTGGGAACAAAAAAACTAGTATGACCAGTATATACAGTTCCAATCAAGTAGCCAGGTGAGATAACGCTCCCGAAGGCCCCGGTATTAAGAGAATGTGCTTTAGTGATTCGCCAACCTGCGTAAATCTCACCATTGAATACCACTAAAACTCCCCTTTCTGACGCACTCGCTTCTGTGCTAACCTGAACTGCCTGGTAAATGTTTGAGGGGCCATCCGCACTAAGTGCGGTTGAGGCGCGCATACTGCCCGTCATTACAACTGGTTTTTTGGTATTCAAAGTTAGTTCCAAGAATAAAGCTGCTTCTTCTAGGGTATCTGTCCCATGAGTCACCACAATACCAGAAATATTAGGATCTTCCGCATATCCCTTCACAGTTAAGGCTAATTTCAGCCACTCTATGGGACTCATATCCTTTGAATTTAGAGAAAAAAGATCACACAAAACGATATCAGCTAATTCATCGAGTCCGGGCACTGATAGAGCTAATTCATCTACATTTAGTTCCGCGGCATTATATGCAAGGTCGCTACTTGTGTTTGCGCGACCTGCAATCGTGCCTCCCGTACCAATAATAACAATCTTTTTCTTGCTTTTATTTGTCATTAGTCGAAAATCTTTTGGTCAGGATACGCCTACCACATTAAGAAGAAGGGACATACGAAGAGGCACTGAGAAACTTATTTGTTTGAAATAGAGTTCATACTCCGTATCATCTATTTTAAAATCGAATTCACCCTCGTTTCGTGGTAATGAATGCATAACACCGACTGACTTCCCACTCTTTTCTCTTATTCGATCTAAGCCATCAACAGTAAAGTAGTACTCTTCCATTTTTTTTATAAAATCGTCTCTGCCTGCTTCACCTTTCTTGACTGAACAACCAGGCAAATACAAAAGATCAACCTTTTCATCTAAAATCAATTGTTCTTGCTGCTTTTTGCTTAGATCATTGTATTCTGTATAATTTGCTCCCAGTTCATCTAATTTTGATCGAATCACATCTGGGGTGCGCAAGCCCTCGGTTCCAGAGTAAACAATTCTTGCGCCCATCCGTGCCAAACCTAAAGCAAATGATTGGCCCGAACGTGCTCTTGAGAGATCTGGTGTCGCTATCATGACTGTCATTTCATGAAAATCATTTCCCAAGGCACGCCAAGCAGTATACATATCAAGCAGCCCTTGAGTCGGGTGTGTAACATTTCCGTAGCCGCCACTGATTATTGGTATCGCATTACTATTTAATTTCTCAATATCCGATATAACTCTATCATGATCTGGATGGCGCAAAACAAGCACATCTGCATACTGTGAAATCACCCTTATAGAGTCATGTAGTGACTCGTTCTTGGCTGCTGAAGAACTAATTAAGGGATTTGATTCGGTAAGAATAGATCCACCTAACCGAATCATTGCGGTCTCATGACTGAACCTAGTACGAGTGCTAGGCTGAAAGAATAGTGTACATAGAATTTTACCATTTAGCAGGGTCACACCACTTCGCCAAAAAGGCTCTAACATTTCAGCAGTGATGAATAAATTCTCGAGCTCTTTAGAAGTTAAATCGTCAATGAATGTTAAATGACGACCTTTAATTGCGGTTCGTTCAACTTGTTTAAAAATGTCTTTTGGGGCAAATCCAGATATTAAAGCCATTGATCTATTTCCTCTATTGACTAATTCTTTCCGATTCATACTCTACATTACAGAAAATCAATATTTAAAGAAACGCAACACATCCGAGCGCAATAATTTTTTCTGAACAATAGAGTTACTGAGCTTGGGACAAAAAAAAGGAACCGGTTCGGTTCCTATCGCGTTACGACCTAGTAAATTTCTTCATCTCAGGAGTGTAATCATACAGATCAATACTATCCGAGGCAAACTTTATTCATCATAAAACTTAATTTTTCCAACCAATTTAATATCACATAAGCGCAAATAGGCGATTTGATGGACTTGCTTTAGCGCCTCCTTCAGTTCATATTCCGAATCGTTATTTATACGTTTCCTAAAGATTTCTAATATTTCGTTGCGATGTAGCCCACCAACAGCCAAAATGAATGGAAATCTGAATCTTTCTTTGTATAGATGATTAAGACTTCGAAATTCATTGAATTCTTCCTCACTACAATTATTGAGCCCAGCAAGTTCTTGCTCGTCCCTAGATGCCTTTGTTAATGTCGTATTTTTTCCGATTCGTCGAGCTAATTCGGGGTGTGCTCGAAGTAAACGTATCTGAGGCTCAACGCCTGCAGTTTCGACCACCTCTACAAACGCTTTAAAAAGACCTAATAAGGTATTATGTTGCGGAGTCAAACCAATATTCCAAGCCTGCATTACGATCCAAGGCGAATCTTCATAAATATGGCTAAAAGTTGAAACAAAATTCTCGCGATTCATCTGATTTGGAGTCATTTCTAAAAGTGACTGATCGCTTTCCACTATAAAAAGCCTAAGCCAATAAACTAAGCTGGCTAGGGCGAATGATGCTGATACCAGTGACGCGCAATATCCAACCTACGGCACAACCAAACCTTATCGTGCTTTTGCACATAATCTATGAAACGTTCAAGAGCTCGAATTCGACCAGGTCGCCCTATGAGTCGGCAATGCAGTCCTATGGACATAATTTTAGGCATTTCTAATCCTTCTCTGTACAGTAGATCGAAGCTATCCCTTAAATAAACAAAAAACTGATCGCTGGAATTGAAGCCTTGGGGCATCACAAAACGCATGTCGTTTGTGTCAAGAGTATAAGGGATTACTAGATGATCCTTATCCTCAATGCGAAGCCAATATGGCAAATCATCATTATACGCATCTGAGTCATACAAAAATCCTCCCTCCTCAACAATTAGTTTTCTTGTATTTTCACTATTCCTACCAGTATACCATCCTAATGGTCGCTCTCCTGTCAATGTCTTTATAATCTCAATCGCTTTATTTATATGAGACTGTTCAATATCAAGTGGCACATCACGATAGTCAATCCAACGATAACCATGGGAACAAATCTCATGTCCCTCTTTAAGCACAGCATCTACTACCGCTGGATTACGTTCTAAAGCCATCGCAACAGCAAAAAGAGTGATCGGAACATTCTTTTTTTGAAAGAGTCTCAAGATACGCCAGAAACCAACCCTAGAACCGTACTCGTAAAGTGATTCCATGCTCATATGTCGCTTTCCGAGCCATGGAACAGCGCCAATAATTTCTGAAAGAAAAGCTTCAGATACGGCATCTCCATGGAGTATGCTACTTTCAGCACCCTCTTCATAATTAAGAACGAATTGAACTGCCACGCGAGCACCACCAGGCCAACTTACTTTGGGTGGGTTTAATCCATAGCCTTTCAAGTCACGAGGATACGATCGATTATCAATCATTATGATCTATATAAATGCTCAAGTTGTAATAATAAAAAACCTTCTAATCGTTTTATCTGATTGATTAATAAGGAATATAAGTTAGTTGAACTTAACTTGCATGGTCTGTATGATTAAGTGCTTAGAATGGAAATAATTCACCAAGTCGTAAAGTGATAGGAGCCGCAACGGTTCCTTTTTTTTCGCCAAAATAAATATCTAAATTGTAAACGAAAACTAACAATTAAGGGGGTAGCTAATTGGGACAACTTACTACTCATGTTTTAGACACCTCAGCTGGCATACCTGCGGTCGGGATAGCTTGGGATCTATACCAAATCAATCCGGAGCGAATTAAAATAGCATCAGGTAAAACAAACCGCGATGGGCGAAATAATTGTCCAATCCTCGAGGGCGAGAAACTCATTGCTGGCACTTATGAACTAATATTTATGGCTGCCGACTACTTCCGCTTCCAAGGGGTTGATTTACCAGCGCTACCGTTTCTAGATCAAGTAGTGCTACGCTTTGGGATAGCTGACAGTAACCAACGTTATCATGTACCCCTGCTGATTTCGCCCTATGGATATAGCACATACCGAGGCAGCTAATTACCTCATAATTCGAAAATGAATTAAATGGAAATTTCTAGAGAAAGAATTCGTATTCTCCTAGGTTCTGAACCAAAAGATGTTGAGCTAGGAGATCCAAACACAACACTTTTAGATTATCTACGCTATCACCAACGTTTAACTGGCACTAAGGAAGGCTGTGCTGAGGGCGACTGTGGAGCCTGCACAGTGCTGATCGGAGAACTGGTTTCAAATAAATTACAATATCGTTCGGCAAATGCATGCATTATTCTCTTAGGCATGTTAGATGGGAAACAAATACTTACAGTCGAACATATTGCTACTAGCAAACCGATTTCTCAGGTGCCAAATTGGATGGCTACAAAAAATGGTTCTCAATGTGGATTCTGCACCCCAGGTTTTGTAATTTCTCTTGTAGGCCTTCAGTGGCTCATAAACACCAAAAATCCTCTTCCAAACACTATTGATCGCTCCACAATCAATGAACATTTAGCTGGCAATTTATGCCGATGCACAGGATACGGCCCGATAATAGATACCGCTCAAACAACTTGTAGATTGCCGTTACCAAAATCCTGGCATAAGCAAGCAAGTTATGCGACATCCACCTTATTAAAGTGGCAACAGGAGAAAACAGCTGTTCTATGCCATACAAACAGTGGCGTGTTCGCCGCACCCCGATCGGAAAATAATTTAAACAATCTCCTGGCACAATATCCAAATGCAACAATACTCGCAGGTGCTACTGACATTGGTCTATGGGTCACTAAACTGGGTCGAAAGCTGCGAGACGTCATATATTTGGGCCAAGTGGAAGAACTACAGCGGATTACCCGTAAACAAGACTCACTTGAAATTGGGGGCTGTGTTTCTTTGCATGAAGCTAAAGAAAGGCTTGTCGAGATAGCGCCCGATTTAAATCGTCTTCTACGCAGATTTGGATCCAAGCAGATTCGCTCGCAAGCAACCGTCTGTGGAAATATTGCTAATGGTTCACCCATTGGAGATCTTTCTCCTGCCTTAATAGCATTAGGATCGACCCTCCGTATTGCAGGAATATTTGGTGTGCGCGACATCCCTCTCGAGAAATTCTTTATCGAATACAATCAACAAAATCTTGAAAGGGGTGAATATATTCAATCAGTTACTATTCCCATAATAAGTAAACGTCAATTTTACTGTTGGAAAATATCCAAAAGATTTGATCAAGATATTAGCGCAGTTCTGGGGGCTTTTTCTGCCGTCATTGATAATGAGGTTATTAGTGAAATTCATATCTGTTTTGGTGGCATGGCCGGTACTCCGAAACGAGCATCAAAGTGTGAGAAAAAATTAGTAGGAACAAAAGTTAATGAAATATGTTTAAAAAAAGCGCAGGACATTTTGCATGAGGATTTTTCACCTATCACAGATATGCGTGCTGGAAAGGAATATCGGTTAAATGTGTCGAAAAACCTTCTAGAAAAATTCGTATTATCACTTCAAAGAAAAAAATTTCCAGATTTATTTAGAGGTATGGATTAAAAATCCCTGGTGAAAAATAACCCTAAAAATGAGTAAAAACAATACTATTGAAACTGTCATTGGAGCGGCTCTGCCTCATGACAGCGCATTAAAACACACTACCGGTGAAGCTCTTTATGTAGATGACATTGTAGAACCAGTTGGCACCCTTCATCTTGCGGTTGGTTTTGCATCTCATACATGTGGCTCCATAAAGAAAATCGACTTAACAAATGTTGTTAATTCCCCTGGTGTTGTTGAAACTTTGATTGCTAGTGATATCCTAGGAAGAAATGATATCAGTCCAACAGGATGCGGTGATGATGTACTGCTTGCTAAAGATGAAATTTTTTTTCACTCGCAGCCTGTTTTTGCAGTGATCGCTGAAAGTCATCAGGAGGCGCGTTCGGCAGCTAGACTAGGCATAATAAAAGTCGATGAAAAAGATTCAATCTTAACTATTGATAAAGCATTGACACAAGAATCCTATATTAGCAAGCAAAAGGTAATGGAAAAAGGTGACTGGCGTACAAGACTTCACTCTGCCCCACATCAAATAGAAGGTGTTACAGAAACTGGAGGTCAAGACCACTTTTACCTTGAAGGTCAGATTTCTTTGGCTATACCGAGTGAAAGTGAAGAAATACACATTTACTGCTCAACACAGCATCCAACCGAAGTACAACATACGGTAGCCAATATATTAGGGTTAACTGATCGATTTATTACGGTGGAAGTTAGACGTATGGGTGGCGGCTTTGGAGGCAAAGAGTCACAGGCAGCACAATGGGCGGCTCTTGCCGCTCTTGCCGCTAAAAAAACTGGTAGAGCCGTGAAGTGCCGACTAGATCGAGACGATGATATGAGGATGACTGGAAAACGTCATGACTTTAAGTCTAGTTGGGCGGTTGGATTTGATGAACACGGCAGAATTCTAGCAACCGATATTCATATGGTATCTCGCTGCGGTTACTCAAAAGATCTTTCTGATCCGGTCAATGATAGAGCCATGTTTCACGCGGATAACGCTTACTTTTATCCCTGTACTCGTATCCGTTCAGACCGGTGTCGCACAAACACCGTATCAAACACTGCTTTTAGAGGCTTCGGTGGACCACAAGGAATGCTTATCGCAGAACAAATAATACAAAATATTGCTCACAAACTTGGTAAGGATCCACTAGATGTCCGCAAGCTAAACTTCTACGGAAAAATCGATCGAAATGAAACCCCATACTCAATGCGAGTCAAAGATTTTGTACTCCATGAACTTGTAGATGAACTAGAGATCAGTAGCAATTATCGAGATCGTAGAAAAAATGTACAAGAAATTAATCTTGATAATCCCTACATTAGACATGGTCTAGCACTGACACCTGTAAAGTTTGGCATTTCATTTACGAATACGATGTTGAATCAAGCAGGAGCCTTAATTCATGTATACAAAGATGGCACCATCCATCTTAATCATGGGGGCACTGAGATGGGCCAAGGGCTGTTTATCAAGATTGCGCAAATAGTTTCCACAGAACTTTGCGTCCCCTTGGATCAGATACAAATTACTGCTACCCACACTGGAAAAGTACCAAATACATCAGCTACAGCCGCCTCAGCTGGCAGTGACCTAAATGGAATGGCAGCAAAAAATGCGGCTGCTACTATCCGACAAAGACTAATCGATTTTGCTAGTAATTATTTTGGTGTAATTGATTCACAAATTTTTCTTGACTACACCGGCGTCAAGATTGGATCAGAAAAGCTCACCTTCCAAGAACTAGTCTTATTAGCATATCAAAATAGAGTACAACTCTCCGCAACCGGATTTTATCGTACGCCAAAAATTCACTGGAATCCTGAAACTAATACCGGCCGACCTTTCTATTATTTTACCTATGGGGCGGCAGTGTCAGAGGTTGCAATTGACCTTTTGACCGGAGAAAGTCGCCTAATACGGGTTGATATTCTTCATGACACAGGACGTTCTTTGAATCCATCAATCGACTTAGGTCAAATTGAGGGAGGATTTATTCAAGGAATGGGTTGGCTAATGATGGAAGAACTGTGGTGGGACAATAATGGCCGTCTCAGAACACATTCACCTTCAACCTACAAAATCCCTACATGTGCTGACCGCCCCGAACAATTTAATATCCAAATTTTCGCGTCAGGTGAAAACAGCGAACACACTATCCACAAATCTAAGGCTGTCGGAGAACCACCACTAATGCTAGCACTTTCAGTACATCAAGCCATAGTTGATGCAATTTCTAGCCTAAATCCTCGAAAAGAGTTACCACAACTTGCTGCGCCCGCTACACCAGAAACTATATTAAGAGCCGTAGAAGCATTACGCACTAACCAGCGATGACAACATTAACAGACAAGCCGAGCATTGAGGAACTCGGCCCAGCTGACTGGGTATTGATCGCGCTAAGGGAATTATCTTCAGAGAAAAACACTGTCTTAGTTATGATTACTGAGCATGCAGGGTCAACACCTCGAAATACAGGGGCATGGATGTTAGTAGGAAACGAACGTACATACGGAACACTCGGAGGAGGACAACTTGAGAAAATTGCTGAAGAAGAAGCAAAGAAAATGCTGGCTAGCCACACAATTAAGAAAAGATCAAAAATAAGATGCCTACTCGGGCCAGATGCCCAACAATGTTGCGGCGGAGCCGTCAATATTGTGCTTGAACTTCTAAATTCATCAGCAACTACATGGCTGAGGGAGGCAGAGATATCTCTAAAAAAGAATGCAGAAAACGCTGTCGCGTTTCAAATTACTGAACCAAATATTACACCAAAGGTGATTTCAGTTAAAAACAAAAGATCTAAAATCTCCAAAACACACTTGCAATCACTAGTCGACAGCAGACGGCGATTATTCTTGTTTGGTGCTGGTCATGTAGGTCACGCTATCTGTTCTATTGCTTTGCAATTACCTATTAGAGTATACGTAATTGACGAGAGAAGTTGGCGTAGAGATCTAATCCCTAAGTCGAACAATGTCAGTGTTTTTAACTCAAACCAACCTGAAACTATTGTCAGTCAAATCACCGACAATTCCTTTGTTCTTGTCATGACTCATAGCCACGAACTTGATTATCAACTCTGCCGAGCGCTGATTAAAAAAAATACTTTAGATTTTATCGGACTAATTGGAAGTCGAAGTAAAGCGAGTCGATTTCGACACCGCCTTTGCCGTGATGGTGTAGACCCCAAATTAATTGAAAAATTAAACTGCCCAATAGGAAAAGCTGGGCCCTCTGGAAAAGAACCAGGTATGATCGCACTGGCTACTTTATCTGAAATCATGCAATCTTAAAGGAATTAATGTTTAAAGTTGATCAGCTATTAAGATTTAAAGAGCTTATCTTTAACAATTCAAAGGAATCATAGTATGAATCCCAAACACTCTCACTTTGTAGAAATAGCGGCTAAGATTTCACTTGAAAAGATGCGCGATGGGGAGGGAGGTCCCTTCGGGGCAATCATTGTGCGAGATGATCAGATTATCGGTCAAGGTTGGAATCAGGTCACATCCAAATTTGATCCAACCGCACATGCCGAAATCAGCGCTATCAGGAATGCGTGCAAAAATATTAATTCTTACACTCTTGAGAATTCAGTTATTTACACAAGTTGCGAACCATGCCCCATGTGTCTTTCTGCAATTTGGTGGGCAAGAATAACTAAAATATACTACGCAAATAGTCGCGATGATGCGGCTCGAGCTGGCTTCGATGATGCTGAGATTTACCAGGAAATTTGTCGCGATTTGGCTGATCGACACATTCCTATTAGCCATTGTAAAAATGAGCTGGCGGCAACTGCAATGGAAGCTTGGATGAATAAAATAGACAAGATACCATATTAAAATATGAACACTGTTGCTCCCCCCTTGTTGTCCCTTACGGCCATTGGAAAAGCATTCCCTGGATGTGTCGCTAACGACTCGATCGATATCACTATCCGTTCCGGTGAAATACACGCTCTATTAGGAGAAAATGGTGCGGGGAAAAGTACGTTAGTAAAGATCATTTATGGAATTCTTCGACCTGATCACGGTTATATGACATGGTTCGGCAATAGAGTACAAATGACCAACCCAGGACAAGCGCGTGAACTAGGTATTGGAATGGTTTTTCAGCATTTCTCTTTGTTTGAAGCTCTTAGTACTCTTGAAAACATAGCCCTCGCACTCCCAAATGAAAATCCTAAACATCTCAGAAAACGTCTCCTAGAAACAGCTGAAGAATACGGGCTTACTTTACAACCAGATCGAAATGTTTATGAGCTTTCAATGGGTGAGCGACAAAGAATTGAAATTATTCGATGTCTACTCCAAGATCCCAAATTACTAATCCTAGACGAGCCTACTTCGGTACTCACTCCGCAGGAAACGAGTACGCTTTTTGAAACACTTCATCGCCTTGCATCCGAAAATCGCGCAATTCTTTACATCAGTCATAAACTTGAAGAAGTAAGATCACTTTGCGATAAAGCGACAATTCTTCGAGGAGGTCGACTAATTGACGAATGCGTTCCATCAGAGGAAACAGCACGCTCACTAGCAGAGAAGATGATTGGTGCGAGAATTAATCCAACACTCACCCGCCAAAGACGTTATCAAGATACATTGGGCCTAGAAGTTAATAGCGTAACAACACGAACTAATCAACCAAAAGGAATTAGCTTAACTAATATTGATCTCGAAGTTAGGCGCGGAGAAATTCTTGGCATTGCTGGAATCGCAGGCAATGGCCAGACTGAGCTTATGGAGGTTCTTACAGGTGAAATAGAAAACCTACAAAGAGGAAAAATCTGCATGCTTGGAACTGATGTTACACGTCTCAATATCAATTTGAGACGTGATCTCGGTGTGGTATTTTTGCCAGAGGAACGAATTGGACAAGCGGCTGTTGCTGATATGACGCTAATTGAAAATAGTTATTTAACTGCCCCAACCCGACTAGAATTTTCCAAAAATGGACTAATTAACTGGAACACAGTAGAAAAATTTAGCAGGCACATTATAAAAAAATTTGATGTTAGAACCACTGGAATAAATGCCCTTGCAAGTAGCCTCTCTGGTGGAAATTTACAAAAATTTATTATCGGTCGAGAAATTCTCCAAGAACCACAACTGCTTATTGTGTCCCAACCAACTTGGGGGGTTGATGCTGGAGCAGCAGCTGCCATTCACAACGAGCTCCAAGATCTAGTTTTAGAGGGAGCTGCAGTGCTTCTCATATCACAAGATCTTGATGAGATCTTCTTACTTTCAGATAGGATTGCAGTTATTTCAGAAGGCACGTTATCAAGTGCTAAATCTGCAGAAGAAATAACTGCTGACGATGTTGGTCTGTTAATGGGCATACGGCATACACCAGATACCAAATCTTCATATGTGGCGACTTGAACCAAGAAATAGTCAGTCAATGTTAGCTGCGTGGATTGCACCATTTCTCGCACTATTTTCGACTGCGATAACCGGAGGGATAATATTTTGGGCAATGGGAAAAGATCCTGGGGTGGCGCTCTACATCTATTTCATTGAACCACTCACATCAAGTTCAGGATTATCTGAAGTTGCAGTTAAAGCAGGCCCATTAATACTGATTGGAATAGGCTTGTCATTTGGGTTCAAGGCAAACATCTGGAATATTGGGGCCGAAGGTCAATATATTGCTGGTGCCATTGTAGGTGGCGGTCTGGCTGTTTATTGGCATGAGAGCACAAGCTCCTTACTTCTCCCAGCGATGTTGATCTCAGGAATCTTTGGTGGAATGTTGTGGGCATCTATTCCCGCATTATTAAAATCTCGCTTTAACGCTAATGAAATCCTAGTATCTCTGATGCTAGTATACGTTGCTGAATTAGTTTTAATTCACTTAGTTCAAGGCCCATGGAGAAACCCGATGGGCTGGGGTTTTCCAGGAACACGGATGTTTCCAGACGCAGCACAAATACCCTTACTTTTTCAAGGAAAACGAATACACTTAGGCAGCATATTAACCGTTATTATCCCCTTGATAGCCTGGCTCATACTTAGTCGTACTCGGTTTGGATTTCAAATTCGACTCTTTGGTTCAGCACCAACAGCTGCCCGTCATTCAGGAGTCAAGAGTAACCGAATCATTTGGCACTCATTGTTAATTGGAGGCGGCCTAGCTGGACTAGCGGGAGTTATAGAGGTAGCAGGCACCATAGGGCAACTCATGCCAAATATTTCTCCTGGCTATGGATTTACTGCGATAATAGTTGCATTTCTAGGACGATTACATCCAATTGGTATATTCCTTGCAGGAATTGCTATAGCTGTTACTTACATAGGAGGAGAAGGGGCCCAAATTTCAGCTGGGCTGCCAAAGGCAGTAACAGCCCTTTTCCAAGGAATCATATTATTCTATTTATTAGCTTTCGATCTTTTTTCTCGGTACAGATTCTCAATACTTCCTAGAAAAGTAACCCAACAATGACAGAACTATTAATTGCATCTATCATGACTATGATGACAGCAGCTACTCCACTGGTTTTTGCTGCTACAGGCGAACTAATTTGTGAACGGTCTGGCGTTTTAAATTTAGGTGTCGAAGGGATGATGTTAATTGGTGCAGTATTTGGATTTGTCATAACCGCGATCACGGGCAATGCTATTTTTGGCCTACTAATAGCTGCAGCAGCTGGATCTTTGGCCTCACTTATATTTGGATTCTTAACATTAAAACTATTATCAAATCAGGTAGCAACTGGACTAGCATTAACAATATTTGGTACTGGTCTTTCCGCCTTGGTCGGCTTTAACTATGTAGGGAAAACTATCAACAGGATACAAACAATTCATATACCCTTTTTTAGTGACCTCCCAATTGTTGGGCGACTAATATTCGGTCATGACCCTATGGTCTACTTAGGTCTAATCATTTTATTTTTGTGTGTCTGGTTCCTAAGAAGATCGTACTGGGGAATGGTACTGCGGGCAGTTGGTGACTCCGACATATCAGCTCATGCAATCGGATACCCAGTGATAGGCATCCGGTTCGCTGCTGTTACCTTTGGTGGGATGATGGCTGGCCTCGGAGGCGGATACCTATCCCTCGTATATACACCTCTTTGGGCTGAAAATATGACCGCAGGTCGGGGCTGGATCGCGTTAGCTCTGGTGGTATTTGCTAGCTGGCGACCCGGCCGAGTACTACTTGGAGCGATACTTTTTGGAGGAATAACCATACTTCAGCTTAATGCTCAAGCAGCAGGGCTGGGCATTCCTGCAGCATTTATGTCAATGCTACCTTACATTGCGACGATAGTTGTATTAGTCTTAATCTCTCGGGATACTATCCGTATTCGGTTAAATGCGCCGGCTTGCCTTGGTCGACCCTTCAGGGCAGAGCGCTGATACAAGGCATCTATAAAAATTTCACCAATAAAAGGAGGAGTAAATATGAAGCATCTGTTAAAAATCATGGCTATGGCTATAGTATCTTTCGCAACAATTGGAATGATCGGAACCGCTTCTGCAGATAAATTGAAGGTCGGATTTATATACATTGGACCCCCTGGAGATCATGGTTGGACATATGCTCACGACCAAGGTCGAAAAATGATCGAAGCAAAACTAGGCGATCAAGTTGAAACGACTTTTGTTGAAGGTGTTCCGGAAGGTCCAGATGCAGAACGAGCAATAGCCAAACTTGCAGAAACTGGACATGGTTTGATTTTCACTACGTCATTTGGCTACATGGAACCAACGCTAAAAGTAGCAAAACGTTTCCCGAACGTTATGTTTGAGCATGCGACTGGTTATCAACAAGCTGACAACGTATCAACCTACTCTGCTAGGTTTTATGAGGGACGATATGTACAAGGACAAATCGCTGCAGAGATGTCAAAAACTGGTGTCATCGGCTATATCGCGTCATTCCCTATTCCTGAAGTGGTGCGAGGGATAAATGCATTCATGCTTGGTGCGCAATCTCGTAATCCAAATATGAAAGTGAAAGTGGTTTGGGTATATACTTGGTTCGATCCTCCAAAAGAAGCAGACGCAGCTAAGGTACTCATGGATCAAGGTGCTGATATCATTACTCAGCATACTGATAGTACAGCAGCCATCCAAGCAGCAGCTGACCGAGGAATCTTAGCTTTTGGTCAAGCGTCAGACATGATTCACTTTGCCCCAGATACACAATTAACAGCAATAATTGACGAATGGGGGCCTTATTACGTAGCAAGAACACAGGCTGTTCTCGACAATACGTGGACCTCTGGCGATACCTGGCATGGAATGGGGCCTGGAATGGTTGTTATGGCGCCTTTCACGAACATGCCAAGCTCAGTCGCTGAGATGGCCGCCGCAACTACTGCATCTCTAACATCAGGCGAATTACATGCTTTCACTGGTCCAATTTACAATCAGAATGGTGAATTAGTGGTAGCCGAAGGCACAGTAGCAGACGACGGAATGTTAGCTGGAATGAATTTCTATGTACAAGGTGTTGATGACAAATTACCTGAATAATCAGGTATTATTATGTGATTAAAAACCCGCTCTTGCTAGAGCGGGTTTTTTCCTACATTAACTCACAAATGAAATAGTAATAAATATGTAATGAATTTCAATAAGAAAATCGCCTTTCAATCTTTGCTAATAACCTTGAGAAAAGGATTGTTATTAAGAAAGTGCATGGCTAAGCTAAACCCTCTAAAACAACAGCTAAAAAGTCAGGTGGATTAAGTTTTTACAATTAGCAGAATGGGGAAATTTGGTTGACTAAATTAAATGCATAGTTTTATCTAAACAAACTACTGAACCTAATTAAAAATGGATATCGCCTGGCAGGAGTGGTTAAGCCTAATTATTCGCTGGCTACATATCGTAACCGCAATTGCTTGGATTGGTACCTCTTTTTATTTCATCTGGCTCGATCAAAGTCTTCGCAAGAACCCGAAGCTACCTGATAAGGTTTCTGGTGATTCTTGGAGTGTTCATGGTGGTGGCTTTTATCATGTTCAGAAATATGTTGTTGCACCAGATCAGATGCCCAATCAACTACACTGGTTTAAATTCGAAGCCTATTTCACATGGATTTCAGGATTTGCCCTCTTAGCTATTCTTTATTATTGGGGCGCTGAAAGCTTCCTCTTGGATCCTAATCGATCAACGATATCACCGACTGCTGGAATACTGATAAGTATTTGTTTTCTGACCGGCGGCTGGTTTGCCTATGATTTGTTATGTAGATCGGTTATTAGCAAAAATAGTGCGACTTTAATTACAGCAGTTTTTCTACTTATCACACTGCTTGGATGGGGTTTAACACAACTTTTCAATGATCGCGCCGCGTTGTTACATGTGGGAGCTGTAATTGGAACCATAATGTCGGCTAATGTTTTTTTTGTAATTATTCCGAATCAAAAAAAAGTAGTCTCGGATCTCATGGCTGAACGAACACCATCGACCGAGCTCGGACTTCAAGCAAAGCAACGATCCTTACATAACAACTACCTTACTCTTCCGGTAATACTGTTTATGATTAGTGGTCACTATCCAATCTTATTTAATGGGGGGAGTGAAAGAGGCTGGATTGTGATTAGCCTTATTTTAGTTATCGGCGCTATTGTCCGCCACTTTTTCAATACAAGTCACGCAGGAAAAAAAGGATTTTCACTAGCATGGCAGTGGCCATTAGTGATTTTCTTCGGTGCTGTCCTGATTCTTTTTTTGAGTCCAAAAAAAACAAATGAACAACCCACAGTCACCAACGAGCGTGCGCTTTCAATTATAGAGAAACATTGCTCTTCGTGTCATGCTTCGAAACCTAATAACTCCGCATTTGCCTCAGCACCCGCAGGCGTAATGTTGGAAACCATAGAACAACTTCTTGCGCATAGTGCAAGGGTGCGTACTCACGCGGTCATAACTCAATCAATGCCACTTGGCAATCTAACAAAAATGACCGCGGAAGAACGTACGGAACTGGGGGCGTGGATTTCCAAAAATAAATAAATAACTGACTTTTTGGGCCTTATAGAAATATGTATACCTACTTCTCAAATTAATTGGTAAGACAATTTCACCCATCTGACTTAGAAACTGTGGCATTATTAAGGGTATTAAGCGACCTGTACAAATCTGAGGATCCTGCTATGAAAAAATTCAAGCTAGCCACATCTCTCTTCATCACTGCAATTGTGATGGGAGGCTGCGCCGGAAGCGGCCCGAAAGAACAAACAGGGCAAGGCCTCGGTAGCGTCGTTGGAGCTATCGTTGGTTATAACTTGGGTAAAGGACATAAAGATCAAGGTTGGGCAATTGGACTAGGCGCTCTTTATGGAGCCGCAATTGGAGCGAATATAGGGCGTAGCCTTGACGAAAGAGATAAACAGTTAGCGGAAGATGCATTTCAAAATTCACTGGAAAATAACAAAACAGGCGCTACTCAATCCTGGAGTAATCCAGATAGTGGACACAGTGGAAATACTACCCCAACCCGAACCTATACAGCTGATAGTGGAGATCCATGTAGAGAATTTACTACAACTGTATTAATTGGTGGAGAGGAGCAACAAGGATATGGCACGGCATGTCGCCAAGCAGATGGCAGTTGGAAAATAATAAATTAGATTGTGATGTGAAAACAAGTTGATCCAAAAACTCTGCATAAATTGCTACTTATTTATGACATTTTAACACCGTTTACAACAAGATACTAAACCAAAATAGCCTGAAAAAATTTAGTATCTTTTTATAAATGCTTTTTTAATTCATTAATGATCTTCTCTTGGGGCAAGATTCTTTCTTCGGAAGATACGAAATAATTTGCCACTTCACTTGTTTTCTTTCGCCACTCTTCCTCACCACACGCGATTATTTCTTTTATCCTAGCCTCAAACAAATCATAACAATTTGCTCCTAACCGCAAAGCCCAAATGCCAGTTTTTCCAATACCCGGAATATCATAGTAAGGGTCACTGGTAACATTACAAAACAGTACCTTGCAACCACGGCTAAAAGCTTCTAAACCTATCGTAGACTGCAGATTTATCGCGACATGACTTTCGTCTATAGCCTTATAAGTTGAAAACCGTCCATCATTAGGGATTAGGCTAAGTTTATTTATTCCACAATGTTCTCTAATAAACTGTTCCTCAAGATAAGACTCAGCGAGACCTTCAACAACATTATTTTTACTGCTGCAAGCAACACAAACATTCACATCATAGGTTTTAGAGTAACGCTCGAGGTAAGATAAGATCACTCTAGCATTTAGTGCTGCTGCAGGCATTGAAGTCAGAAATCTCTCATGTCGATATTCTGATATAAAACAAATATCGAACTTCTTTCTCAGCTTACCTCGATTCTCAGCACGATACAGACCATCCTTCAATGATCCAACAATAAAATATTTATTAACTTTGTGGCCACCTTCTATATACTTATCTATCGTCTCTTGGCCATGACAAAACAAATTTGTGACATAAATGATTCGGGGAAAATCTTGAACTCGTGGACCACGGAAACCATTTTGAATAGCAAAAAACTTAGCTTTAGAATACAGGCGACTCAATAGACCAAAGCGATTACTATTATCAATAAAAGTAAGAACTACCTTTGGTTGTATGGTCATTAAGGTAGCATAATCATAAATCACACCTCCACTCGCCTGGCGCCAATAACTATTCTTACTAAAAAAACGAATAAATATCAGGGAAATAAATCGCAGTAGAATCGAGTGGTGCAAATTAATCTTTTCTCGAACCTCTAAAGTGGAAAAAGAGGTTATCTTTCTTAGCGCGTCTCCAACAAACTCGGATCCTGTAGTATCGTAAATTACAACTGGTGATTTAATAGGTTTCGAAAAAAAAAATTTCCTTTTTCGTTTCTGTCCCGCTTTAGATCGAATGATATTTTCGGCTTCTCCGTTAAGACGCAAACTGTTGGTAAAGTTGCTTGTGCTTCTCATCGCTTAATTAGATATCTTGCCTGACGCAATTTCGAAATATTCTACTAAGTGCTCGTGAGAATATAAATAAAATCATAAACCTGATCACAGAAACGTGGGTTCTTCCGAGTCATTAGTATCGTTCCATATTGGATACTTTAATTTCCACTCCCCAGAGTCATTCCACCAGATATGTGAAGAACGCCAACTATCTATAATTTGAAAAAAAACTTCTTCTGTGATATCAATATAATCCAAAAATGTATCAAAATATTTTTTGGGAAATTCGCCATCATACTTTTTTACTAATGCTACCGCTTCACTACGGGTTATCTTTCCATCTCGGACTTCATGAGCAGAATCATTTGTAGCTCTTCCGATACCAAATTTAATAAAGGACAAAAAATAGTGAAATCCATCTGTTTTATCATCAAGGCTTGCGTATTTTGAGTATGTGCCCTCTGATCTAATATCGTTGGGTCTGAAGCCAGTATTTTCTACACAATAATAAAAATTCTCTTGGGGATCCCAAAAATGATAGTAGCTAAAAAAATGAATCTCCGTCTTGTTTTGCATAATTGAATCATAAGACGGCGGTCTATATGGATAAATTTCTTTTGATGAGACTCCATATTCCTCCCAAAATTCAGGAGGTTTTCCACTGAAATAATGGTCATCATGATCTTCTATTGTACGGGTTGGGCTGTTCGCATTTTTCATGTCGCCACCATACTCAACCTCCCCGTTTTCTCCATACATAATTAGCTGGATGTTATAGGTAACTGCAATCTTAAGTGGAAAATTAGTTTGGCCATAGATGAAAGGCTGAAAATTATCACCTAGATACAAAAAAGCGAGCTTGGACATCAAGCGGTGAACTTTGCCGTTCACTGTTCCTAAGACATGATCAAACCCACCGACTTTGATCAGACTTTCGATATTTTGTCGTCCGATATTTGTATATAAATGTGGGGACCAAGTTACCAGCAGGGGATGCATACCATATCTATATTTCAGCATATGCGCAACAAATCCTCCATCCTTTCCCCCAGAAACAGGCACAATGACATCATAAGATCCATCATCCTTACGATGCTGATCGCAAAGAGCTTTTAGCTCTAAGTCTCTTTGCTCCCAATCAATGGTCCTTTTATAGTCAGAGAATTTGCAGGCACTGCATATTCCGTCTTCATCAAGCGAGATACGAGGTCTTTGATTGGAAATAGTACAACGTCGACAATAAACAACCTGGCTTGGTAAGTTATACATCGCAACAACATCTTTTTTTTCAATCTCCATTTCCGAATCACCCTGTCAAAAAAATTGTTAGTCTACGAGAAGAACGCGGTCAAACCCGATCGCTATAGTATCAAATCTGAATATTATCAGTCATTTTTCTAGTTCTTTAATTCGTATATTATCCGTTAGAGTGTAACGCTATGCTGAATAGAAAATCTTTATAGTCAACCACCCAGCAAGTTTTGGTTTCTAAAACCAAATTTTTTCGTAGTTCTAACAAAAAATTATTTGGATGATTTTGTCTTTCTGGGCTCTGGAAATAACCATAGTGACAATGCCATGAACAAACCGAGTCCGAGAACAAACCACTGGATCCATCCATTATTTGCATGTTGCTCAACAAAAAACATTATCAACGCAACTAAAATTATAAGAACAGACACCACAATCTTAATATTGGTCGGCATCGGATACGTCTGCTCAAATAATATAAGAACTAGAAGACGCTTCAGCCGGCGTCTTTGGGGTTATTGGCAAATCATCTCGTATAAACTTGGTACTGTAACCATTTAATAGATGGCGAACTAAACCACACTCAAGGTCTGATGTTTTAAGCAACCAATCGGTGATCGGAAATGTGAGATTCATATTCTTACTCATCATCATTGATTGGTTATGGTGGGCAGTATGATGACGTCTCAACGTATTAACAAAAGGACAATTTGCAACAAACACATTTTCATCAACATGACAACAAAAATGCATGAATTCATATACTAGATACATACTAATGGTGGTAGCAATAAATAACCACCCAACATTAGAAGTCAAAAAATAACCAACAATAAAAGATGGCGGGATAGAAATTAATGTAAAAACAACTAAAGCATAGGTCGGAAAAACTGTCACTCGCCAATCTCTGTGATTCAGAAAACGCATCTCGCTGTCAGTAAAAAACTGATGATGATTCATTGTGTGCCTTTCATATATTGCTCTTAACCCAGGCAAATTGACTGGTCGATGCATAACATAACTATGCAAATACCATTCAAAAATATTACATAAAAGAAAAACGATAGGAACTGTTACCCATTCCCACCATTGTATATTCTCGAGATGGCTAGAAAAAAAATATATCAAACTGATTCCGATACCATAAATGATAAGAAGGTGGATATACCCACTATACCAACCGACCAAATTTGACCTGTATGTCTTGCGAAAAGCCCTTTGTTTATCAGGAATCATGATTTAATTATCTGTAACGTACGCCCTTTATTATATTCCGAACCAATTCTAACCGTTATGTTTACTGTAGCCAATTTTCGTCAACTATTTAACACTAGCGAGATTTTAAAGTAACAAAGGATCGACCTAATTTTAGTCGTGTCATGAGCTATTGACACTGAGTCATAAATTTGGTGGTTAATTATAGATTAAAACTCTGGATAAGATTGAAATAGGAAACAAAGACTTTTCTTTTAGATGTAGCGTTAAAGCCAAAATAACGTGTAGTCTTAATTTTCTAACAAGAATAAGATACTAATTCACTTATATTAAGCTAGCCACAAATAAATAGATATAGAGGTAGAAATGACAAGGATTAAAGATCGACTAACTATTACTAGAGACTGGTTACCCCGCTACACCGGCATGGAAATCGATAACTTTGGAGATTATGTGCTTCTAACAAACTTCTCAGACTATGTATCCAGATTTGCATCCATGTTTAACTGTGATATTTACGGAGAGTCACGACCAATGCAAGCAGCAACAAATAGCCAAGGCTTGACTATTGTTAATTTTGGTATTGGCTCCCCTAATGCTGCAATTATTATGGATCTACTGAGTGCACGGAACCCGGACGGCGTACTTTTTCTTGGGAAGTGTGGTGGTCTAAAAGATTCGAGTGAGATTGGCCATTTTATCCTACCGATAGCCGCTATTCGTGGTGAGGGAACCAGTAATGACTATTTTCCAATCGAAATCCCGGCACTTCCATCATTTAAACTACACAAATTTGTATCAGAAAAAGTGATCAAAGCAAACCATGAGTACCGAACTGGAGTAGTTTATACAACTAATAGAAGAATATGGGAACACGATCGAGACTTCAAACTTAAATTACAAAAAACTACATCAATCGGTATTGATATGGAAACAGCAACGATATTTATCGTCGGTCACTACAATCAGATTGCCCGGGGAGCATTGTTACTGGTTTCCGATATTCCGATTACACCAGATGGCATTAAAACTGAAGAGTCAGACCGAACCGTTACCGAAAACTGGCTTGAAACTCATCTTGCTATAGGAGTAAATGCTATGACTGAAATTGGTAAATCGGGTGAAACTACACGACACTTCCAATACTAGTTAGCGTGGCTGTTAATTTGGGATATAGAAATACAATGATCAATAACATTTTGGCTGCATGCCTCTACTAAAAAGAAGCTATATGTCAAGTCGATCACTAATCCATCTATGAAATGCTTGAGTTGCACGATCTTGGATGGGTGACAAAATTCCACCATCAAAACCTAATGACGCTCTACCTTTTTGCATACCCCTCACAACACTTTTATCTTCTTCGAAAACGCGCCCCCAAAAGACGGCTTGCTCTTGCCTCAAGATTTTATATTTTGGTTGTAATGATTCGTCACCTACAAAGTAAAGACGCGTCTCTTCCCGGACTTGATTAAAATGAGTTGGGATAACCACCATTACAAAAAGATGGTCAGCTTGCAAACCCAGTAGTGTGTTGGGAAAGAGAACAGGATAGTGTGCCTCTTTCAGACAACTTGACGGCCATTCGGAGAAAATAGGGAGATGACCATGATCCCCTTGCCTAAATTCATACGAGTAAGAAACTTGGCCAGCAAACTGTTCCCACACTTCTATCTCATGCTCCTCCATAGGAGACACACGGTTGAGCTCTGCATGGACCGTGGGTAGATGATAAGCTTCAAGATAGTTCTCAACAGCAAGCTTCCAGTTAACGTCGATATCAAAACAAATCGACTGATCCTTTGTGTGGGGTCGTAACTCATTACTACCACCCACCCCCCATAATCTTGTCCAACGCTCCTCTAATGGTTGAATAAATGAAGCGAAAGAGTCAGCTGAACCATCGAAATTGACAAAAAGTAGATCATTCCAAATATGACAATCTATTGAAATCAATCCTGCCTGATTTCGATTGAATGTTGCGATCTCATGTATGCCCAAACCTCCTATATGAGGTGTTCTAATCAGCGAACCATTAAACGCGTAGGTCCATGAATGGTAAGGACAACGTAATGATGAATCCAACTGTCCCGATTTAGACACAAGCACATGCCCCCTATGGCGACACACATTGTGAAAAACGCGGACTACATTGTCGTGATCACGGACAACAACTAGTGGCAGCTCCATAAACTCCATCGGATAGACATAGCCAGGAACTGGTACATCACTTGCAAATCCAATACATACCCACATCGGTGCAAAAATCTTAGTACGCTCAACTAAAAAATCTTCTCGGTTATTATAATAGCGATTTGCTAAACCCTTCATGACACGATTTCCTGAGATCTAACTCATAAAAAGTTATAATGGATCATCACGTTTGTCTCTTGATATGCGATACATATGCTTTATAAACTCTCTGGACAGACCGCCTCTCCATTACTTGATCAGCAATTCGCTTTACATTAGGAAACGTTGCAATAGCAGGATGTTTGTGCTCATCTGACAACCACGTAGTCAACATAAATAGGTATATGTCTACCGCAGAAAATTCATCGCCCAACATCCATGACTTATCCCCAATATCGGCATCGACGATACTCCACACCTCTGTTAAACGAGATCGAGATCTGGCTTTAACACTAAATTCCTCATTGGTCGAAACACAAAATCGATCTGAGTAAAAGGTCATCTGATAAGCGTTTTGGAGTGAACTCGAAAAAAAGAATAGCCATTGCAGAAACACAGCTCTTTTTGGATCCAGAATATTCGGCGACAACCTGACATGTGGGTACTGATCACAGAGAAAAATTGTGATCGCTGCGCATTCGTACATTGCACCTTCCTTCCAAAGAAGTATAGGAATCCATCCGTTTGGATTAAGAGCAAGAAGTTGGGGATCTCGAACCGAATTCGAGGTTATGTCTGTCCAGATTAGATTATAGGGTACGCCAATTTCTTCAAGAAGAACACGAACTCCCATAGCCGCGCTAGGTTCCGAATAATAAAGACTGAAAGCCATATTCTCTCCATTTAGGTTTAAATAGGTGAGCTTACCTTACCCAGGCCCAAGCTTCTATTTTATATAGGTGCCGTATGACGGATCTTTACTATCAAAAGAGAGCACTGATCCAAGCTCAATATGGCTCGAATTTAACTGATCAACACACATCGACAATCAATTAATAACTCTTTTGGCCGTTTATCGTATTTGGGATCTATTTGATTTTTGGCCTAGAATTAATATCACACGTCCTCTCAAGAGTAGTATGATTGCATCATGAAATAAATTTGAAGGAACTATTGGTCTGAGAAGACATGCATTATAAATGCAAGAGCTTCTCTACTATGTATTGAACACCCTAGAAATTATAGGGCGATCTCCTTCTTCAGTATTCAAGAGAATCGTAGCGACTTAAAAGAGGAGAGCATGATGATTCGAACAGGTAATGAATATCGCGAATCTATAAGAGATGGACGGGAGGTCTGGATTGACGGAAGAAGAGTCAAGGATCTTACACAACACCCTATGTTTAAGCCGATTATTGACGTAAGAGCGCGCATTTATGACATGCAAACCGATCCGACAACCTGCGATTATATGACGTACGAAAACCATGGTGAGCAATTCGCAATTGGCTTGAAGTTACCAAGATCACAGCAGGATTGGCATGATAAAAGAACTGCTACGGACAAGATAATGACTGACATAGGAGGGATCGTTACTCGAGTAGGCGACGAAACAGTTGGCGAAATGTGGTCGCTGTATGACGGATATGATGTGTTAGATGAAGTTGACCCACAATTTTCAAAGAATATTGAAAATCATATCAACAAGGTGATTCATGGAGATCTATTTCATGTTTCAGCTAATACCGATCCAAAAGGCGATCGCTCAAAGGCGCCGCAAGAGCAAGATCCTGACATGCTTTTACATGTGGTGAAGGAAACAGATAAAGGCATCATAGTCAGAGGTGCGAAGTACGAGACCGCTGCGCCTTATTCTAATCAGGCATTTACTAAGCCAACTATCGCCAATTGGGGTAATTCAGAACTCTCAGATTATGCTGTAGGTTTTATTTGCGAACTTGGATCCCCAGGCATCCGAATGATTTGCCGTACAGGTTTTGCAGGCCGAGCTCCAACAGAAGATTATCCCCTTGCAAATCAGTTTGACGAAATTGATGCACTGGTTGTCTTTGATAACGTATTAATTCCGTGGGAAAATGTACTATTTTACCGTCATACCCGAGCAGCGACATTTATTCGTTCAACACTCCATAGATATAGCGCTTTTGCATTTGTACAACGAATTTTACGAATGGCTGATTTAATGATTGGAGCGGCCTTGTTCAATGTCCGCCAGACTGGTCTCGACAAACAACCGGCTGTCCAGGAGAAATTGGCCCAACTTGCTGTTTATAGAGAAGGCATTGATGCACATTTAACAGCATCGATTGCCTCAGCCGAACGGAGTCCACGAGGATTACTAATGCCAAACCAGTCTCTCTTGTATGCTGGTCGAGTACATGCGTGCTCCCAGTTACCAACCATGATGCACATTGCCCGAGAACTTTGTGGTGGCCAGATCTGCGTAACACCAGACGCGGCGAGTTTTCAGAATCCTGAGATTGGAAAGTGGATGGAAAAGTTTTATTCTATTAACAATGACTGGCTTGCAGAAGATCGTCGTAAGTTACTTGCTTTCGCTAGGGATCTCTTAAACTCAGATTATGCAGGTCATAGACTTACGTTTCAACTTTTTGCACAGGCACCACCATTCGCACACCTAGCAGCGGTTTACAGAAACTTTGATTGGAATGAGTCATTAAGGCATGCCTATAACGCGGCTCAGCTCTCTGAGGCCGTTTGGGCTAGCGACATTGCGTCGGACAGTAGCGTAGGTCAGCTATTTGGAAGCAATAGAAATTTAAAATGATAGAGTATCAGGAGAGTCGATGAGCTCAAATCAGGTATCTATGGATAATTTTCGGGAGGCATTAAGCCTAATTGCTGCCACAGTTTCGGTCGTTACCACCGATGGAACTGCTGGTAAACGAGGCATAACTGTTAGTAGCATGTGTTCGGTATCAGTGGATCCACCTTCAGTTCTTATCTGTGTCAACCATGATAGCGGTGTCTGCCAGACTATTCGCGATAATAAGGTTATTTGCGTCAATGTGCTGAAGTCTGATCAGGCCTATGTTTCAGATGCATTTAGTGGAAGACTTACTGATTTGAGCAGGGATCCTTTTTTATGCGCAAGTTGGAAGAAGGGAGTAACCGGTGCCCCCCAAATGATTAATGCTCTAGTTAATCTTGACTGCCAGGTTAAGAATGAATTACAACACGGAACACACTTCATTTTTATCGGTGAGATAACAAACTTACATACAAATGGGCCAGGTATGCCGTTGATCTATCGCGCAAGATCATATGAACTTACGGATGGTTCAGGCACACTACCGCTTGAAGAGCTAGAGTACTCGTGGGAGAGGTATACTTAGATCTTTATTGTACAAACTTATATTTGTGAATTATTAGCAGTTTCAATTATGGAACCAAACATGACGCATACACGCATTCGGAAATTCAATACACGCGAAACTTACCCTGAACAGAATCTAGATAATGATCTATGCCAAGCCGTCATTGCTCAAGGCAAGATGGTTTTCGTCCGAGGCCAAGTATCTCAGGATCTAGATACCAGAGAATCTTTGCACTTAGGAAGTCCTAGGTTACAAACTGAAGCGACTATGAAAAATGTCGACATGTTGCTTAAGGAGTGTGGTAGCTGTATGGCGCATATATGTCGAATAGTGGTCTATCTGACAGACATTCGAAACCGTGAAGTTGTTTATCAAGAGATGGGTAAATGGTTAAAAGGAGTTTACCCTTGTTCAACAGGCATTGTGGTTTCAGCGCTTGCCAGACCTGAGTGGTTGCTAGAAATCGAGGTTACAGCGGTAATTCCATCAAATTAACTTTGTTTTAGAATTATGTTTGAAAGCGAGCGGAAAAATCTGAAAAAATTAAAAGCTGAGTTAGTATGTCTGGCTAGTAATACGAGCAATCAAACCCATGGCCTTTCAGCTGACATGTTCTTGTCTGAGGAACTTGCTACAGTTGAATTGGATCAGATCTTCCACCGAGAATGGTCATGTGTTGGCAGAGAGGATGATGTGCCCAATGTTGGCGACTTCATAACCTTTGTCGTTGGTAACCAGCCAATAATTGTGGTTCGATTGGAAGATAAAACCATCAAAGCAATGTCTAATGTCTGCCGACACAGAATGATGAGACTCATTCAAGGGAATGGAAATACCCGACAATTTTCATGTCCTTACCATGGATGGACATATAACATCGATGGCAATCTGGCTGGAGCACCTCACATGTCGTGCAATTTAAACTTTAATAAAGAGAAATTCAGGCTTCCAGTTCTAAGGTGCGAAACTTGGCATGGTTGGATCTATGTCTCACTGTCGGATGATGCTACACCAATCGTAGATCGCCTAGGGAAGCTAGACCCTATAGTACGACCTTATGGGATGAAGGATTATAGGACAGTTTTTGTTGAAGATTTAGAATGGGATACAAATTGGAAAATATTGTGCCAAAATTTTATGGAGGGCTATCACTTACCGATTGCTCATCGTTCTACGGTTGGTCGAAATTTTTCGGTAGCGGAAACAAGATTTGATTCAGATGGCCCCTCAGAGAGCTTTACATACCAGTACTTCTTAAAGCCCAATGATGTGGATTTTGGAGTTGCGCATCCAATGAATAAGAGGCTGACCGATTCTATGCGCCAAACCTCAGTGATGCCCACAATATTTCCAAGCCACATGTATGTGTTAGCTCCTGACCACCTTTGGTATCTATCATTGCAGCCGAACGGAATAGGAAAGGTTCGAATTAGATATGGAGCAGCTTTAGCTCCAGAAGTTATTAAACATGCCAAAGATAAATCTGCACTGGTAAGTAAATTTAGAGAATTGTTAGACAAAACCCAGGAAGAAGATCGATTCTTAGTAGAAACCATTTTTCAAAATATTAAAGGCCCTATGGCTCTTCCAGGTCCATTAAGTTGGTTAGAACGTGAAGTTCATGAATTTACGCAATATTTGGCTCGTGAAATTGCGTAGTTTTATAACAAAAAAATGAGGTTAGATGCTATGTCACCGAACTACCAATTAATAAGAAACTTACGATGACTTTCTCCATTGTTGGATACTGCAGGGAAACCAAAATGCATGGCGTTGCAATCACAACCTCCAGCATTTCTGTAGGTAGCCGTTGTCCATGGGTCCGCGCAGGTGTCGGAGCTGTCACTAGTCAAAATGTTACCGATCCCAGTATTGGAAATGCTGTACTCACCGCATTAGAAAACGGTTTAAATGCTAATGAAGCCATAAATCAAATTATGCAGGATCGTCCACATGCGGAGTACCGACAAGTAGCAGCTGTTGATAATAGTGGGAGAACCGCCTACTTTACCGGTTCAAAAATCTTGGGAGTTAACAAAGTTGCTCAAGGTGAGAATTGTATTGCTGCAGGAAATTTGTTAAGTGAGCCGGATGTACCGATTGTTATGATAAACAAATTTCAATCCGAAAATAACATACATTTAGCAGAGCGTTTACTATCCGCTTTAGAGGCCGGAGTAGAAGCTGGCGGTGAAGTTGGTCCAACTCACTCTGCTGCATTATTGGTATCTGATACTTGTGCATGGCCATTAGTCGATCTCAGAGTAGATTGGTCCGAACAACCCGTATCGCAACTTCGTCAATGTTGGGAGGTATACCTACCTCAAATGGATGACTATGTGATGCGCGCCTTGGATCCGCAAAGTGCGCCTGCTTATGGAGTTCCTGGCGATCTGTAAACTAAGAAAAACTATTCTAGCCATAGACATTGCTATTTATTAAGTCATGACAAACATCGCTAGTATAGTAACAATCTTAAAAGATCTTGTTTCTTTTGATACTACGAGCAGAGACTCTAATCTTGATCTCATCAGTTATGTCGAAAACTATCTGAGCAATTACGGAATCAAAAGTACTTTGGTTGAGAACGATCAGCGAACCAAAGCCAATCTGTATGCCACCATCAGTGCATCGAATACTCGGGGGATAATGTTGTCTGGCCATACCGACGTTGTACCGGTAGATGGACAATCATGGTCGACTAATCCATTTGTTCTCCACCAGGACGGAAATCATTTATATGGTCGTGGCACCGCTGATATGAAGGGTTTTATTGCTTGTGTTCTAGCATGGGTCCCAACAATGATTAATGCCAAACTTGCAAAACCAATTCATATTGCATTGTCCTATGATGAGGAGGTGGGCTGTCTTGGTGTACGCAAACTAATCGACTTTATAACAGAGACACCGAACTTGCCATCGTTTGGAATCATAGGTGAACCCACGAATATGAAGATTATCAATGCGCACAAAGGTAAGCGTGCGATTAGCATAAAAATAGATGGTTCTAGCGCGCATTCAGCATATCCAAATGAAGGAGTTAACGCTATAAATGCTGCGGTGCAATTAATTTCTTTTCTCCGCTCACAGCAGCAGGTTATCGACAAGAATGGGCCATTCGACGACGGGTATATTGTTCCACACAGCACGATTCATGTTGGGAAAATTCAAGGTGGAATAGCTCTAAACATTGTGCCAGACAAATGTTCATTTGATTTCGAGATTCGACATCTACCTGATCATGACATAGAGCCCATACTTGTGGAATTCTACGAATATGCCAAAACATGCCTAGAACCAGCGATGAAAAATATAGAGCCCACCTGCAAGATAAGCATTGAACCATTATCTAGCTATCCTGGCCTCGATACTCCTCTAGACTCACCCCTAATTGATTTGATTCAATCTCTTACCGAAGGAGAAGAGCATCCACAAAAAATTAGTTTTGGTTCTGAAGCGGGACTATTTGATAGTCGCGCAGGAATCCCATGTGTTGTCTGTGGGCCAGGCAGTATTTCAGAGGCCCATAGATCCAATGAATATATTACTTTAGAACAACTAGGCAAATGCAATACTATGTTGCGACGTTTGATAAATTGGTTAATTTAGATGAAAAATTTTAATTAAAATGATAGCGGACGATAGAAATGTTAGTTGACTAATCTACTACCTACACTTTCTCAAGTTCACAACATGAAATAAGGGCCATTGATGTCAGATAAATTTGTGTTCATCGGAAGCCTTAGACCCGCGCTGATCCGATATGCGACACCAATGGTGGCGCACCCTAGAGATATCGTCAGTTTTATGATCAGTAGGAAATCCCATGAATATAAAGCGAATTTAGTTCGTCTAATTCATGGAGATAATTATCCAGAAGGCCCTGGTTTCAAGTCAGAAACGATAGATGTTTTTCAGCGAACTCTTAAGGGACGACATCAAGATACATACCCTGGCTCGTTTATCGCCATTCCAGGCGAGACAAACATTAATACCTCAGATGGATTCACCATTCAGTCATAGATACGAGCAACTAAACCTACGAAGGACAACTACCAGGGTATATTGGAAAAACTCTAATAGTTTGGGATTCGACCTCTATATAGATCCAAATGGTGGTATCGCACTTTGCCTAGTCCACGAAAAAAGTCACCGAAATCAACACGAACCAACCTATTCAAAAAGGACAGTGGTTCTTCGTCCTGTGCAGCTATGACGCTACTTCAGGAAAAACAAGAGTCATGCAACGCCAAGCGGGCCGCGGACCAAATGCTGAGGCCTATTGTGAAATTAGTGCAGGCCTAATTATCTCAGAGTCGTCACTTCTCATCCAGCCGCACTACGTAACTATCACTGCGCATATTTCGAGCACAGGAGTCACAAGGACGCAACGTCACACACCGGCAGACGCTCGTTGAACTGAGTTGGCCTATCGGCATTCTTCTTAATTCGGCCTCCCATTGCTGTCCTACTATCTTGTCCTACTGGATATTGCTCTCGCCTAAATCAAGCTACTAATCGTGCAAGTGCAATGTAGATCGGGATACCAATTGTTAGATTGAGTGGAAAAGTGATCCCTAAAGACATCGTTATATAAACAGCTGGGTTAGCACTTGGCAATGTAAATCGCATAGCTGCTGGAACTGCTATGTAGGAGGCACTAGCAGCTAGAGTAAACAGCAATGCAGATCCTCCAACAGATAAGTCTAGAATCAAAACAAAAGGAGTGGCGAGAACTATTGAAAAGAGGGGCATAGCGAAACCAAAGGTTATCTCGCGCGGCCCGATTACGTTCTTTTTATCACAGAAACCACGGCCCGCTACAATACCCATGTCTAACAAGAATATACAAAGTACACCATTAAAAGGATCAATGATAAAAGGCGCGATATCGGAGAGGCCCCGCTCACCAGAAATCCAGCCAATAATAAATGCCCCCAAAAGCACGACAATCGATCCATTCGAAAAAACATGGCGAAATAAACCCTCTTTGTTCGATGTATTGCTACGTGCAAACTGTTTTGCTAACCACAATCCTGAAATAATAGCGGGAAATTCCATAACAGCAGCCGCTGCTACAATATACCCCTCATAATCAAGTCCAAATTGTTTTAGTAACTCCATTCCCGCGGCCAATGTAACAACGCTGATCGAACCGTAGTGGGCAGCCACTGCTGCAACATCGACAGTAGGTAAATTGCTCATGCGTCGCAGAATAAAGTAGGCAATAAATGGCGTGACAAAACTCAATATTGCACAGGAGGCCAGAGTGGCGACCATTTGGAATTCAATGCCGTGTTCGGCAACAGCCGCACCACCCTTGAAACCAATCGCCAACATCAAGTAAATAGACAAAAAGCGCGCTGCAGATTGAGGTATTTCCAGATCTGATCGAAGCAAAGATGCTCCAACCCCTAGACCAAAAAACAGAACCATTGGCGACGTGATGTTGTCGAATACCAATAATAATATCTGATCCATAATTTAACAGTCATTGAAAATAAGGTGGCCAGGGACAGAATCGAACTGCCGACACGAGGATTT
>CAYFJI010000001.1:0-106291 GCA_964343365.1 uncultured Acidiferrobacteraceae bacterium | reverse complement strand
CCACAATAAGACTCGAAAATATCTGATCCCATACCAGCCACGTCACCCACGTTGTCACCCACGTTGTCCGCTATTACCCCTGGGTTTCGGGGATCATCTTCGGGTATACCCGCTTCAATTTTACCGACTAAATCTGCTCCTACATCTGCACTCTTTGTAAAAATCCCACCACCTACTCTAGAAAACAGAGCGACCGAAGAAGCGCCCATTCCAAACCCATGGATAACTTCCGCGGTCTCTGGATCGCCACCAAAAAAGAGATAAAGTGTTCCAAGACCTAAAAGACCCATGGCGGCTACTGAAAGCCCCATAATTGAGCCACCATAAAACGAAACAGTTAATGCTTCTGCCGCGCCCCGCTCTTTCGCCGCCGTGGTAGTTCGCACATTCGCCTTAGTTGCAGTATACATACCTATGAATCCCGCAATTGCGGAACTGAACGCCCCAACTAAAAATGAAACAGTGGTACGCCAGCCTAATTCAGTCATCAAAATTGCAACGCTAACTACAACTACAAATATGATCAAATAAATATATTCTCGACGCATGAAAACCAATGCTCCACGATGTATTTGATTTGCAATATCTGCAACCTTACCAGTCCCTTCAGGAAAGGATAGAACCGCTCGATAGACAATTAGCGCTGCTAACAAACCAATAACACCAAGAACTATAGGAACTAGAGCATACGATGACATTAGACTTTCACCTATAAAATTTAAAGTTGGACGGAGAGACGACTCAGTTTGAAGTTAATAAACAACCATCCCTACGGGCTAATTTTAGCACGTAATGAACAGAAGATCTTTGCAGAATCGTAACATTCTCATAGCAATAAGGGTATGCGAATGTTATTTTCCTACAATTTTTTTTGCTCTGGGATGATTACTATCATAGACCTTGGACAAGTGTTGAAAATCTAGATGTGTATAGACTTGGGTGGTAGAAATATCAGCATGACCCAAAAGTTCCTGCACGGCGCGAAGATCACCACTTGACTCCAGTAAATGATTAGCAAATGAATGCCTTAGCATATGAGGATGCACACTTCGACCTAACGCCTGTTTTTTGGCCCAAAACTGTACTCTTTTCTGGATACCACGCGCACCAAGCCTATGACCAGAACGACCGACAAAACACGCTGTCTCATTTGTTGGAGCAATTTTTATCCTTCGCTCGAACCATTCTTTCAACGCTTGATGCGCATGACGGCCTATTGGTAAAATTCGTTCTTTAGCACCTTTTCCTAACACTTGAACCAAGCGTTGCTCCATATCGATTTGCTTGAGATTAAGCAACGAAAGCTCTGATAATCGTAAACCAGAAGAATAAAAAAGCTCTAATATGGCTCGATCCCTGTAGTCGATTGTACTTTTGGCATCTATAGAAACCAACCTTTCTGCTTGGTCAGCACTTAAATGTTGTGGCAATCTTCGACGACCACGAGGCGCCACAACTCCGGAAAAAGGGTTATATCGAATTAATTTTTCTCGTTCCAGATATCTATAAAAGGTTCGAGCTCCAGACAGTGTTCGTTGTATAGATGCGCTTGACAACCCGGATCGATGTAGCTCCGCAGGAAACATCCTTGCCTGTGCTGGCTTCAATTTTAGAAAATTATCCAGATCTCTAGATTGCAGAAATCGCATCAATTTTTCCAAATCGCGCTTATAAGCAGCTATCGAATAATGAGATAAACGTCTCTCATTTTTTAGGTGAAAAAAAAATGATTTGATGTAATCTTTGTCGGTCATATTTTTTGTTATTACAGAAAACTAAGGTCAATTTGGCCATGAAAAACAGTTTCCGCTGGGCCACTCAAGAATATTGAGCCTTTATCATTCCATTTCACCGTAGCTACACCGCCTTTAAATTCGACCTCGACCTCATCATCTATTTCACCTAACTTATGGCAAGCCACAGTTGCGGCACAAGCGCCACTGCCACATGCTAATGTTTCACCAACACCTCTCTCCCACACCCTAAGTCTAATTTTTGAACGAGAAACGGGTTGAGCAAACCCAACGTTGGTTCTATTTGGAAATCTTGAATGGCCCTCAATTAATGGTCCTAATCGTTCCACTGGAGCAGATTCAATATCGTTGACTAACAGTACAGCATGGGGATTCCCAAATGATAAAACGCTTATTTCGACTTTTTCTCCTTCAATATCTAAATCATAAGTTCCAGAGATTGATGATGCTACAAACGGTATAAAAGCTGGATCAAAATTTGGTTTGCCCATATCAACAATGATTTCTAGTCCGCTATTAATTTGTATTCCGATGTTCTGATTTATTGTTTTAACAACAAATTGATCAAGATCTGTCAAATGTTGATCTTGCAAAAATTTCGCAAAACATCGAACTCCATTTCCACACTGCTCAGCTTCGCTGCCATCTTTATTGAACACACGCATAGAAAAATCTGCATCCCCATCGCCAGAAACTGCTACAAGCAATTGATCAAATCCAATACCCGTCCTGCGATCTGCTAGATGCTTGATAAGATCAACCCCATAAGAAAATGATTGACGAATACCATCAATTAAAACAAAATCATTTCCTAATGACTGCATCTTAGTAAAAGACAGCATTTTTCCTCAGATCCTCAAGGCAGAAAGACAATGTGATTATAACTGCTCTGGCGCAAATAGCTCCCCTTCAAATTCGATCATCAAACGAACAATCTATCCAATCGTAATTCGGATTACCCACGGCGAGAAACCAGGGATTAATTAGACTTTTTTTATTATATATAAGTTCATCACCATTACAGAGACGAACTGAGCCCCCAGCTTCCTCTAAAATACAATGAGCAGCAGCCGTATCCCATTCAGATGTTGAACCTAGCCTCGGATATATATCAATACTACCCTCCGCAACCAAACAAAATTTAATGGAACTTCCTATAGGTACTTTCGTCACAGGGCATCCTATTTTTTTCTCGAGACTAAGGCAATAGTCAGCAAGCGAACTATCGCCATGAGATCGACTAATTGCCACACGCAATTGCCCGCCATCATAGGTCGCTGTAGTAATTTTTTCTGTCTTCCCATTTCTCGTTTTTCGCCAACTTCCTTGACCGACCGCAGAAAAATATGTGGTTTCATTTGCTGGGCAATGAACAACACCAAGAATCGGTCGACTTTTTTCAATCAGCGCAATATTAACGGTAAACTCTCCGTTGCCTTTTATAAATTCTTTGGTTCCATCAAGAGGGTCAATTAACCAATAACGTGTCCAAAACAACCGATTATCGCTGTCAGGTCGAATTGATTCCTCGGAAAGCAATTTTAATTTCGGGGTTAGTTTTTTTAGACCGCTACAAATAATATCGTTTGCAATACGATCAGCAATTGTAATCGGTGTCCCATCCACTTTCTCTTCCACATAGTGGACGTGATTATAAACATTCATTATCGCATCACCAGCATCAAGTGCAATCTCATATACCGCTTTAAGAAAATCAATATTTATCATTTATTTTTTATGTAATCTTGTATTAAGTATGTAGCTAATAAGGATCGAGCATCAGTAAAGTCTTTTCTAGATCGCAAAGCCTCAAGATTTTTAACAGGCCACTCTAAAATTTCAATTTCTTCTGGCTCATCACCAATCAATGGATCTCTATACAAACAGCTTGCCACAAATATCGATGTCTCAAATGAGGAATAATTCGGCCACACCGATACTTTTTTTAATAGGATAAACTCCTCAGCAGCGTAACCTACTTCTTCACGCATCTCCCTGTTAGCTGCATCTTCAGCAAGTTCATCTTTCTCTAGTCCTCCTTTGACAAAACCGAGCTCATAACGCTCGAGCCCTACTGAATACTCCCTGATTAATAAAACAGTCTGGTCTTCGGTCAGTGGTACCACCATAACTCCTTCTGTCCTTTGGCCAGACAATTTTTCATAATATTCATGCTTTGAATTCGAAAAAATTAACTCGATTTTTTCGATATTAAACAATCTACTTTTGGCAATAGCTTCAACACTTTTAATATAAGGCAACTTAGTCATTTTCTCTCTTTTTATTTGATACAGGCTGGTTTATCCCACGATACAATACACCAAAATCACAATAATTATTGTAATGACCCCGTTATTAGCTAAACATATCAATAATATCGAAAGTCGTAACTTCTTGGACGATCCTCAACAAGAAAAGATTCTCCACCATCTCGAGGATCTTTATAAGAATCTAATGGATATTCAAGCTCAGAACACTATAAAAAATTTAATTAATAATTTATTTGGTGCAAAATCAAATGCAATATCTAGCATTTACATATGGGGTGAAGTAGGAAGAGGTAAAACTTACTTGTTAGATATTTTTTTTAATTCGCTTAATGAGATTCATCAAAAAAGACGTTATCACTTCACCGACTTTATGTTACAAATTCATGCTAGTTTAGAGTCTCTTCATAACGAACCAAATCCATTGACTAAAATAGCAAATGATATTTCCAATGATGTTCAGATACTTTGCTTAGATGAATTATCTATCACAGATATTGCAGACGCTGCGATACTATCTGGTCTTTTGGAAAATCTAGCTAAGAAAAAAATTACGCTAGTCATAACATCTAATACCCGGCCCAAGGATCTCTATTTAGGGGGAGTAAACCGGGATAAAATTTTTCCTGCAATTAAATTTTTAGAGACTCGAACCAACGTACTGCACCTACACGGTCAAACTGATTATCGGCTTCAATCAAAAAAAAATGGGCAGATTTATCATAGCCCCCATAACTCGAGGATTGATGACTACTTTAGAACTGTGTTTTACGATCTTACTAACGGTGTTTTTTTTGACACAAAGATTGTGAACTTATCAGGACGCACAGTTATAGCATGTCTTGTCTCTGAAAACATCGCATGGTTCAACTTTGAGAACTTGTGTAATCAACCGCTATCAAAGCGTGAATATTCTTTGATATCAAAAAAATATCACACATTAATTCTATCAAACGTTCCTATTCTAGGCCCTAATCAAGACGATGTAGCAAGGCGTTTCATAGAATTAATTGACAATCTATATGAACAGCGAGTCAGATTAATCATATCAGCAATGGCTCAGCCAGAATCTTTATATATTGGGACACGGCTCACCGAACAATTTAAGCGCACTATAAGTAGACTGGGAGAATTAAGCTCTGAAAAATACATCAGTCAAATTGATCAATCCTAAATACAATCGTCGGATTCTTTGTTTTTGCACCTAAAACTAGCTTGTCGATTTCCTTGCGTTTTTGTCAACCTAATTTTACGCATAATTTAAATCCTTTATACACCACAATAAATAGTATAAGAATTACCTATTTCTACCTTTTATTTAGAAGTTAATGGTGCCTCCTATTGCCTACAAATATCTTAAATAGTATGTTTAGCAGTCGCAAACAACGTTTAATCGGACACGGATGAGTTAAATTGTCTCGAAATTCCAAAAATGTCGGTTTTAGCTGGATAGGGGCTCTGTGGTTTATTTTGGGTTTTGTACTAATATTAATTGTGGGAAGTCAATTAAGTTGGTCTACTTGGTACCCACCACTATATGCTATCAGTGTCATTCCAGTAGTTTTTTTCGCCTATGCAATTGCTTTTTTTCTGTCTTTTCGCTTAGTTGCATATCCTATAAGGAACAGAATATTACTAATAACTCTTATCGTACTTACAACGCATATTGGTTCTTTTGCTTTAACTGCGGTTTTTCGTTTTACATATTCGAGACTATTCATTACGATTTCTTTACTGTTAACACTGCTTTGGATTTGCGTCGGTTATGTGGCTAGTTTAAGAGAAAGATCCAAGAAAAAAGTTGCATTGTTACAAGATAAATATTCTAAAGAACTAACATGCTTTCCTGATTACCATTGGATTGAAATATCCGAAGTCCCCTCAAAAATTGATCTAGACTATTCAATGATTGGTGCAGATTTGCATGGACCTCTTCCAGATAAATGGAAAAGATTTCTTGCAGATGCAAGTTTATCCGGAATTCCTATTTTTGATTCTGCTAAGTTGTGTGAAACATTAACAGGACGTGTATCGCTATCGCATCTAGCTGACAGCTCGATCGATGAAATAAAAACCCATTATCCTTATTATCTACCGTTCAAACGATTTGTCGATCTTTCGTTTATCTTGTTGTTCTCACCAATAATACTATTCACAATGGTGTTCATTATGATTGCAATACGAGTAGAAAGTCGGGGTCCAATCTTTTTTGTGCAAGAACGAGTCGGGTATAGAAACCAGATCTTTAAAATGTACAAATTTCGAAGCATGTCAAATCAAGATACGGCTCAGGGATCTAATTTCACGGGAAGAGGTGATCAAAGAATCACTCACGTCGGTCGCGTACTACGCAAACATCGGCTTGACGAAATACCTCAGCTGATTCATGTATTAAGTGGAAAAATGAGCCTAATTGGCCCAAGACCAGAACAGCAAGATTTCGTCAACGAATACAATAAAAAGATAGCCTTTTATCCGTATAGACATTCTATGAAGCCAGGGATAACTGGATGGGCCCAAGTATCACAAGGCTATACTTCTTCTGAAGAATCAACCCGCAAAAAATTAGAGCATGATTTTTATTACATAAAACATGTTTCTCCTTGGTTGGATCTATTGATTCTCATCAAAACTTTTAATACCATAATTGGCGGGTACGGATCACGCTACTAGCGTTATTCGGTAGATGATGACGAATCATTTATTGTGCTTTCAAAAATTTCGTGCAAAATTGATGCCGCTTTGTCTGATGTCAAATTTGCTTGAACATAATTTCGTCCATTCCGCCCAAATCGCTCCCTAAGCTTTTTATTTTCATACAGTTGCACGATTGCTTTCCGAAGTTCGTTCGAATCTGCTGGTGGAATAACCAAACCACAATCGGCTAACCTAACTAAGGCTGCCGCATCTCCCTCAGGAAGACTCGCAATTAAAGGTCGTTCAGCAGCCATAATACTTATTATTTTAGACGGAATTACCGGTGTCTTTACCATAGGATTCAGCGTCACTAACGCGAGATCGAATGTGGCAACAACATTTGGATATTTCTCCTGTGGCTGCATCTCAATAAAGCTGATATTTGTTAGATCCTTGTCACGCACCCTCCTTAAAAGACCCTCTTTTTCGACACCATCTCCCACCACAAGAAAATGGATGCCACTTTTTCCTCGAAGAGAAAATGCGGCTTCAATAATGCATTCAGTGCCTTGGGATATTCCGATAGTTCCCGCGTATCCTACAACAAACTTATCATCCAAAAAAAGTTCCCGTGAAAAACTATTGAATCTTGGTAAAGGACTCACTTGATCCGAATTTACCCAATTTGAAACTACTTTAACCGCCTTATTTTTTGATGGCACCACGCCCAATACGTAATCTAGATTTCCCTGCGAATGAACAGTAATCGAGTCAGACAAACGATACATCAATTTTTCGATAGATCTAAATATATTAATCAATATTCGATTTCTCAAAATACCCTGATCAATATACGCCTGTGGATGAAGATCCTGAACACCCAGCACAAAGATTGCTTTCATTCTCCATGCAATCAATCGCCCCGTTAGGCCCATCAATAGCGGAGGTGAATACGCGTAAATGACGTCGCTTTTGGGGGATCTCAATCCGCCAAGCAATAAAGCTATCGGCGAAAGGAAATGACCAGCCGCTAACGCTAATTTTTTTGATCTGAACAAGGGAAGTCGAACACGCACAACCTTTACACCAAACGTAACTTCTCGCTTAAAAATGCCTTTTCGAAATTGAAGTGGAACAGAACTAAGGTTATACCATGGATAACCAGTTACAACCACCACATCATGTCCATTTTTTTTTAGGGAACACGCTAAATCAAAAAATAAATTAGCAGATGTACCGATATCTGGAGGAAAGTAACGAGTTAGCAACAGTACCTTAATTTCCAACTCCTCTAGTAAATACTCTAATTGGCTTAAAAGTAAGGGGTTATTTTAATCAGATTTATCAGTTAAAGCGGCACTCATTCCTGGTGGAAAGTCTGACGAGTTTAATATTTCGTTCCAATATAATTGAAACCATTTTATATTTTCTTCAATCCCGGTTTCTAGATCTGTCTTTGGTTGATAGTCAATTAATTCTTGGGCTTTATTGATTGAAGCCCACATTCTTGGTTTGGTATCCCACTTCCTCTGTTTCTTAAAAACATGGGGTGTTTTATTTCCAGTCAATCGGTTTACTAAATCAGCAACTTCGTAAATTGGGCGTTCTTTTCCCGCTGCTAAATTAAAATTGTTACCAACGGCCTCATCGTAATAAGCTGACTTGATCAAGCCTTGAACAAGATCAAGAACATATGTGAAGTCTCGAGTTTCCTCACCCGTGCCTGTTATTGGCAATGGGCGATCCCTCAAACTCCAGTAGATAAAATTTGGAATCACATTACGGTACTGACCTGACACTTCTCCAGGTCCATAAGAATTAAAGAATCTACAATTAATAGTTTTTAACCCATATTGGTGATAGAAAAAATTGCAATACATTTCGCCCGTTGTTTTATTTATCTGGTAAGGCGACGTCAAATGTAAAGAAACAAAATCTTCCTTGACTGGTAAATCTGGAAATGAGCCATAAATTGCGCACCCGGATGAGGCATAAATAAATTTATCGATAGCTGCTACAGAAGATATTTCCAGCAATCGAATAAGCCCCAAAATATCTGTCAAGGCTGAATCTTCGGGATAATCAATTGATCTTTGATTGGCAAAGAAAGCTGCTAAATGAAAAACTATTGTTGGTTTCTCCTTAAATACCCTCTTTAGATCTGTTTCTTGTCTAATGTCGCCTTGAACAAAAAGCACATTCTCTAATGTAGGCACATTCCAAGGTTCTTGATCTTTTATAGCTGACAAGTTATCAAGTATTACAATTTTCCCTTTAGAAGTCACTAGAGACGACAATGCTAAAGTCAAATTACTTCCTATCGCTCCAGCCCCACCAGTAATAAGAATAACTCGACCCTCGTAATACCTACGGATATTTTCCGATAAAGCGATCTTTTCCAGATATTTCTCTACTAATCGGATACGAAACTGGCTCTTATCGTCTTCTATTTTCATTCTAACCTTACTTGGTTTGAGTTCTATTTATATCAACGCCGCTCTATTGATATTGGTTGATTTGCTCTGATTGAGTCTTGTATAGCAAATATTGCTAATGAATTATTAACATACTCTGAAAATTTCACTGGTGACGCATCACTGCTCACAATTCTTCGAAAAGATTCTTCGATTAGCTCCTTATGGCCCCATCTTACACCCAATGACTTTCCATATGATTGTAGCTGGCCATTCTGCGTAAAAGTTGCTGTCCGAAAATTATCTAATATACCTACAGCGCCACCACCCATTATCTCTATGCTCTCCCTAGGATAAGCTTTATCGCCTCCAGAGCAATAATTAATTGTCCCAATAGTCCCACTTTCTGTTTTGGCAAAAATTATTACATTGTCAGTAGGATGATATCTTACCGAACCAAACGTTTGACTAAAAACCTCTGTTATTGGTGAATTTGAAAAAAATTGCAATAGATCAATAAAATGACAAATTTCGCCAATAATTCTTCCACCACCTTCATCTCTATCATAGATCCAACTCTCTTTTGCAACAACGCCCGCATTGATCCTAAAATTTATACTTAAAGGCTCTAAAATATTTGAAAATTGGTGTCTCAACCATTTTGAAAGTGGGGAGAAACGACGATTGTAACCAACAATTAAATGAAGATTCTTGCTGTTTTTATAATCCGCTACGACTTTTTCAAGACCAGCACGGGTCAATGCTAATGGTTTTTCTACAAAAACATGCTTACCAGAATTTAGGACGTCACAAACCATTGAAGAATGTAACCCATGCCGTGTCAATATAACAACCAAATCAATATCAGGGTCATTTAAAGCATCCATGTAATTAGAAGAAATACTATCCACCCGATATTTTTTTGCCATTACTTGGGCATTTAGACCTCCCTCAGAAATTATCCAGCGAATACTTGCTCCCCTTGTTTTTTGAATACACGGAAGCAAAGTTCCCCTTGCATACTGCCCGGCACCAATAATCGCTGTCGCTACATGATTACCTTCAATTTTTCTTTGTTTACCGACTTTATCTGAAATCAATTCTTTTCTTTTAACGTGCCCTTTAGTCTCATAATTAAGCACAATCCCGATATTATTTTTGACCTTACCATTTAAAAGTTCTTCATAGACTTTCTCTGCTTCAAAAAAATCGAATCGTTCTGATATTAGAGATTTTATATTAACCAAGCCGCGATCTACTAAATCTATAAAAGTGTATATATTTTCTGCTCCCGTCCAACGGTATCGTTGTGAGGTTGTATCTGCACCTGATTCATCATACTCAGGACCCCACGCTCTGGGGACTGACAAATTCAGCTCCTTTTTAAAAAAAATCTCCCGCGGAACATTTAGGCCTACTAAACCACCTGCCACGATTTTTCCATGCTCCTTACATATGTTGGCAGCCTTATGCAGTGGATCATCAGATTTTGTTGCCGCTAAAATAATGACGCTATCAACACCTCGGTCTCTAGAAAATCGACTAACTTCTGCCTCGAATTCTTTGTGGCTAGAGTCAAATACAAAATCACACCCTAGTTCTTTCGCTAACTCACGCCTATCCTGAAGAATATCCGCACCAAATACGCGACAACCATTTGCTCTAAGTATTTGTATTGTTATTTGTCCCAATAAACCTAAACCGATTACTGCGACATGATGACCTATTTGAGGCTTTGCAATGCGTACAGACTCTAAAGCTATACCGCCTAAAGCAGAAAAAGCTGCCTCATCAAATGAAATACTTTCTGGCTTTTTCAGGCAATACTGTTTGGGTATCAAAATATATTCCGCATGGCTAGCATAACCACTTCCAAAACAGACGACACTGTCACCCACAGAGAAATTATCAATACCATCACCAACCTCCTCTACAAAGCCAGCTGAACTGTAACCTAAAGGCACTGGAATATTTAACCTCCCATTAGCCTGACGATATGCTTCCATTAATCCTTCGGATCTAATCTTGTTTGTTACTTGCGCTACCCAATCAGGTCGAGCTATTGCTTTTCCAATGAGACTCTTTTGTGCGATATCGATCATAGCTCGCTCAGTACCAATGCTGACAGCTGACGCGGTCGTCCTAACCACTAAGTGATCTTGCTTAACATTTGGAATTGGCACATCTGTCAATTCTAGTTGGCCAGTTTTGTAGTTCTGAGTAAGAACTTTCATATCTTTATCTTTCTAAATTCTAAGCTCAGAGTACTCAAAAAATTTCATACAATAAACCTCAATTTAATTGTAACGACTTTAGACGAAAAATTACCTTCATTATTTGGCTTAAAAAAATATTCAAATATATATTTAAGAATGCTAATCAAATTCAGTCAATTCACGATATATGTCTAGCTGGCTTTCAGCGCATATATTAGTGTCAAAGGTGTCTATAGCAACTTTACGCGCTGCAACACCATATTTTTCTCGTCTTGATCTATCCTCAATCAACTTTACAGTTCGATTTATCATAGCTGATGCATCTCCAACCTTGACAACATCGCCAGATATGCCACAAGACAAATGCTCTCTGACATCACCTACATCTGTGGTGACTATGGCTTTCTCCATACTCATTGCTTCCCATAAAGTTAATGGCCCTGACTCATTTAGCGAGGTACATAAAAAAACATCATAAGTTAATAAGGTTTGACGCACATTCAAACTTTTTCCTAAAAAATAAATATTCTTTACTCGTAACTCCTCAGCATATTTCAATAATCCATGAAAATATTTTTTTTGTGTTTTGTGTACTGGTCCAGCAACTATAAATCGCAGATTATTAAATAATCTATTTAGTTTGCTTGCAACCAAGATAAATAATTCTAATCCTTTCTCTGGATTTATATTTGCTACCGTTCCTATTGTAATTGTATTATCAGATAACTCACTTTTCCCTCTACGGGATCGAATTATAGCGTCTGGGTAAAACTCCTTGGTGTCGACAGGTTGCCTAACCAAACCTGTTGGTATGTGCGGCGATTTAATTAAGGGCAGATAATAAGACTTTGTTTTAGCTGACGCAAAAACATAGTAGTCCGGTATAAAACTTAGCTGTCTAAATATATACCTAAAAATACTTGGCAAACTTGTATCATTAAGATGCCACAAAACCTTTGATCCAGCTAACTTACCAGCGATAATCCCTTTATACTGCCAAGCGCCACCACTAACATGTACAATATCAAATTTCTCTTTCTTTAAAAGAAGATAAAGAGATAATATTTCGAACAAAAAACAAAAAACATACTGTAGCGCGACAAAGGGTTCTCTAGTTATCCGAGTTAGATAAATTAGATGAAATCTAATATTTTTTTTTCTAAGTAATGCCTTGAAATCACGAGAATTTGAGCGAGGCATTATCACTGTAGTCTCTACTTGTTCAGATAAATTCTCCGCAATTCGAACTATTCGAACTTGAGGTCCTCCTAACTTTGCTTCCTCTATAACGTTTGCAACCCGAATAAAGGTTCTAAGTGAAGTAGTCATATCTTAAATGGATTTAACCTTATGCAATATGGAATTTAGAATTAAGTTTATTACTTTACCAATCTAATCGCATAACCATTACATCCTTCTCTATATTTTCTTTATACTCACCAACAAGTTGGTAAATATCAATCAAAGACTCTATTGTTAAATAATTTGGCTTTAACCCTAAGCTTTTTAACCCAGTGTATGTTGGATTGTAATAGTGTAATTCTGATTCTTTTCTGGGGTTTTGCATATGTTTGATTTCAGGAGTAAAACCAAGCTCCCTCCCCGCTTCCTGCACTAACTTAGCAAGCTGATTAACACTAAAGGTTTCTACAATCTGGTTGAATACCCTTAGTTCTCCAGATTTTGCAGGTTCTTTCTCCGCCAATGACAAACATTGAATAGTATCTTTAATATTTAAATATCCTCGTACTTGATTCCCACTACCGTAGACAGTTAATGGATGCTCACAAATAGCTTGTGAAATAAATCTGTTGATTACGGTCCCAAAAACATAGTCATAGTTAAAGTGACTTCTTAGTTCTTTGTTTTGTGACATCTCTTCTGTATTGATCCCGTAAACTGGGCCTTGCATAAGGTCAGTAATTCTAAGGCCCCACATCCTCACACCTAACCACAATAGATCTGTATCCATGATTTTTGTGGTATGGTAGATCGACGACCCTTGCCGTGGAAACAGAAAAGTATCTTTTCTATTTTTGTGCTCTATTTCTATCCAACCCTCTTCGATGTCTATATTGGGCGTTCCATACTCTCCCATAGTTCCAATCTTTATGATATGCGATTCTCTAGAATAATCTCTAACTGCGTACATTAAGTTATTGGTTACAAGTAAATTATTTTGGATCGTCTTGTTTGCACTTTCATAATCAATCATAGAAAAAGGGGCCGATGGCTGCTCTGCAAAATGTATGATTGTCTCTGGAGGCCCAGAAAATTTTGCATCGTTTGGCCAGGTATATGTTGCGCCACCATCAAAAAGTGAGCGCATTATATCTGCGTTACTTAAGTCGCCAATAACAACTTTTATCTTTTTCCCTGTTTCCGACATCCATAGTTCAGCCCTTGCTTCCAAAGATTGGACAGGAAATAAACTAGACAAATTCAATTTCTTTGAGAGAGTTCTCCGAAGATAATTGTCAACAACTGTTACATCATGACCTTGACTTGAAAAATATAGCGCTGTCGGCCACCCCAAATAACCATCTCCACCTAAAACTAGTATTTGTGACATTTTTTTGCTAGAACTATTCGCCGAACTTCTTCATTCTTAGAAAATAAGAATTTATTTTTGTGCCCTAAACACATCATTCTCCGATAAAAAAGCAATTAATTCTTCCTCAGTTAAGTAGGGACCATTTTCGGAGACATAAGATCCAATATTCAATTTCATATCAACATGTTCATACTCAGAGATTGTTTCAGAATAATATTCATGAAATGCTGGAAGTATCATAAAAAATTCTTCAGTTTCAATTGCCCTTTTTGACTCCTCTTCGGTCATAAGCTCTTCAAATAATTTTTCTCCACTCTGCTTTCCAATCTCTTTTATCTCAATAGCTCCTGTATATTGTGGTAATTCTTGGTTTAGGTGATTTACCATCGCCTCAGCGAGGCTCTCGATTCTTATTGCTGGCATTTTTGTTACAAATACTTCGCCACCTTTTGCAAAACCAAGCGATCTTTCAACAAGCTGAACTGTGTCATTAACACTCATAATGAAACGTGTCATATTTCGATCGGTTAATGTTAAAGGCCCGCCTTGCATTATTTGCTCTTCAAAAACTGGAACTACAGAACCATTTGAACCTAGAACATTACCAAACCGAAGGGAAAAAAATTTAGTGTGATTTATTCCTTTATTAAGATTCGCTGCTGTGACTAATCGTTCTCCCATTAATTTTGTTGTACCTAAAACATTTGTTGGATTGACTGCTTTATCCGAGCTCATAAAAACAAATTTATCGGCTTCAGCTTCGGAAGCAGACTTGATTACATTATTTAAACCCAAAATATTTGTTTGAACTGCTTCCATGGGGGAATACTCACATATTCCAACATGCTTCAGTGCAGCCGTATGAAGAACGATGTCTACTCCATGCATAACATTGGTCAAACGATCAAAATCTCTAATATCACCAATATATGTTTCTACTTTTGGATTATCCTTGTATGTCCTTTGCTGGAAATGTAACAGGCTTTCACTGTTATCGAAACAACGTATAAGACAGTCTGAACCATCACTTGCAAATTTTTTTACTAGCGCTGATCCAATTGTCCCACATGAACCTGTTATTAAATATGTAATCATCTAACAATTCAGCCCTCGACCAGTTTATTCAACGTTATACCATCCTAAATATCTGCGCCATATATTTAATTGCATGCCGATAAAGTTAACCCCAAACTAGTAGTCGACGATAATCTATATTATTAGCAAGAGCTCTGCAAAAGGATTCATATCCCGACAATCTCAGTTCTAGATAACTAGATGTGTGCTTTTCAGACATCACAAATCTAGGTAGCTCCCATCTGCTCTGGCGATGAACACCTCTGGGTGTAGTAATACTAGCGGTCTCGAAACCCGCCTCTTTTGCCAATTTATACTCTCGATGCCCCACTTCCTGTGTTCCTCCAAACGGATATGCGAAATGCTTTATTGAGCAGTTTAATTGTCTCTCCAATTTTTCCTTGCTAAGGAAAATTTCTTCCCGAGCACCATCGTAAGACAATGATGCTAGACTAGGATGTGTATGCGTATGTGCCCCAATCTCAATCAGCTGATGTGTACTGAGGGATCTTATATCTTCCCACGTTAATACGTTACCAGAATATTGAGGACGCTTCATGTTCCCAGTAATTTCTTGCATGAAAGCAACTCGAGTATCATAATCTAGCCTAATAAAACTGTTTCGTAGTTTCGAATAGCATTTTTTCCGATCCAAACTAGTACGAAATTTCCACTCCTCGTGTTTATCAAAAAAATTAACACTTAAAGATTGCCTATCTTCCAATGTTTCCCAAAGTTCCATCCACCAGATCCATTCATTACCATCTGGGTACATAGTTGTAACAAATATCGTAGCGGGAATCTTAAATTTTTCAAGTATTGGTAATGCATGAACAAGATTATCTTTATATCCATCGTCGAATGTTACAGCCACTAAAAATTCTTCTTTCGATTGGTCGATACTCTTTCCAACCTCATCCAAAGAAACAACCTTATAGTTTTCTGACAAATATTTAATTTGTTCCTCAAATCTTCCTGTTGAAACTGCATGACCGAGAAATGGACTATCAATCGGCAAAGCACTTAGATTAGGTAATACTCGATGATAACAGAGTATTGCAGCTCTGCCCTTCCACGCCTTGAAGAGATTATTCTTTTTAAAAATTTCCCCGAAATAGAGAAAACTTTTTTCAAGGGCATAATTGCTCATCTTAAAAACCTAGGTAGGGTTATTTGCAAAAAAATTCATCTGTGGAGATCATTTTGTGGCTATCAGATAATTAAACAAACCATTGTCGTGAAAACAAAATTTTTCCAAATTTAAGGTAACATTCCATAGATCTACCTTTCTTCCGATGTCGCCAAGCAACTCTAAGTCGCGATTTATATCTGTTTGCATATGGTCTAGCACTAATACTATCAGCCTCATCAAAACAATGACCAAGTACCTCCGGTATTACCAAGAGCTTCATCTGATCGGATGCACGTAACCACAAATCATAATCTTGAGCATTGGGTAAAGTTGGGTCAAATCCACCAAGGTTTTGCAATAATTCTCTTCGACAAACTACCGCTGAGGTAGAGAATATATTTTTTTTGTATAAAAGCCGACTAATCGACGACTCATTTTTATATTCTTCTCCATGACGCATTAGACTTTGACGTCCATCGGAATATATTTTTTTTTCCCAATGGAGAACAAAATTTTTTTGTTCAGATTTTTCTATTTCCGTGCGTACCCGTAATAACTTTACTTTTTCCCAAGTATCATCCGAATCAAGAAATGCAATCCATGGATTGCTCGCCAGAGCAATTCCATGGTTTCTCGTGGCTCCAGGACCTTGATGAGGAAATTTCTTTACAATCATTTCAGTATCTCTATCAGAGAACTTCTGTATCCAGTCTTGCAGTATAGGTACAGTATTGTCTACTGATCCATCGTCACAAAAAATTAATTGATCTGGGCCTTCGTCCTGATGAAAAATTGAAGAGATAGCTCTAGTAATATAGCGCGCAGAATTATGAGTGGGACATACAACTGATATTTTTATTTTTTTTTCAATTGAACTAAGCATGTTTTTCTAACCAAGAATCCAGAACATATAGCTTAAACAGTACATGAGCCAATCCTGGATGCAAGGTTTCTTGGTTGAGGAGGGTCTTTATTTGTTGATGAGAAATTAATAACTTTAGATCCGGATTAACTAAATCTAGCAAGCGGTCTCTAAAGGAACAATTTGAGTTGATCCAATAATTTACCGGGCCGTCAAAACCCACTTTACTGCGATTCCGGATTTGAGTTGGGATTTCCCGAGCAAGCACGCTTTTTAGTTTGCACTTTGCATCTACAAAATTATTAGATAACATTTTTTCTGGTGGCTCAGAAAATATTAGTTCAGCAAGTGTATGATCTAAAAATGGTACACGGCCTTCCACAGAGGCAGCCATAGTAGTTTTATCGAACAATGCTAGGACATTGTCGGGTAGATAATTAGATATGTCTGTTAAGAGTCGGCTGTATTGGAAACCCTCTGTCTTTTCTAGATGAATCAACATACTAAACTGATCCCTGACCAACTGTAAACCCTCAAACAAAACTTCTTTATTGTCTAATAGTTTGTTGAGCAAACCTATATGTGCCCCAGATGTTGATAACCCGAATGAGGTTCCTCTATCCCACCCAATAGAAGCATAGTGCAATATCTCTAAATTCGATTTTCCAACACGCTGCAACAACTGCCATGGAATTAGGGAAGACTTGCCGGAAAAAAAATTTCGTCGATTTCTATAATGGCGCGAATAACCACCAAACAGCTCATCACTTCCAGCGCCACACAAAACTACTTTAATGCCATTTTCAGCGGCACGCTTTGATAAGTAATATGAAGATATACTAGCTGAATCGCCTATTGGTTCATCAAATTTTTCCAACAACTCATCTAGTTCAAGAAAACTCTGGTCACTGGAAAGTTTATAATGATGATGATTAGTCTGATATTGATTTGCCGCAATTTTGGCAAAATCACCCTCCATTGAGTGTTTTCCTTCACAGTCAACGGTGAAAGTATGAACATCATTATTTTTCTGTCGGCAGTAACTTGAAGTTATCGCAGTGCTATCAAGACCGCCACTTAAAAAGATACCAACTGGAACATCACTCCGACTATTTAGTTCAACAGATCGATGAAAAATTTCCCTAATCTGGTGATCTACTTCTTGATCATAGCCATTTTTCCGACGCCCTGACGTCACATTCCAATACTGTTCAATCTCTATACTTCTGTTATCCACTTTCAGTGATCGACCTGGCAACAATTTTTGTATGCCCTTCCATATTGTTTTGGGCGCAGGAATATAGGATAAGAGAAGATAAAGAAGCAAGCCATCGCTATTTAGGGATTTTTTTATTTCTGGTAGTTTCAACAATGCAGTTTGTGTTGACGCAAAACAAAACATATTTTTATCTTGGTAAAATACAATAGGCTTAATTCCAAATCTATCTCTTGCCAACCAAAGTGTTCTGTCAGTTTTATTCCATATTGCAAACGCGAACATACCAATTAAGTATTGCAAACACTTCTTGCCATACTCATCATACATGTGTAGCAATACCTCCGTATCTGATCTGGTATTAAAGACATAACCTTTCGCTTGCAAATCTTTTCGTAATTCTAAGTGATTATATATCTCTCCATTCATCACAACAGAAAGACGGCCATCCCTATTCGTCAATGGTTGATTACCATTCTCTACATCGATAATCGAAAGCCTTCGAGCGCCCATACCTAAATCTCGATCCAAATATATTCCTCCCGAATCGGGGCCTCTATCGAACATACTTTGGTTCATTAGCTCGATAGCTTCTCGCTGCACAGGCTTTCCATCGAAACGAAATATTCCTGCAATACCACACATCACGCTTCACCCCAAATAATTTTGTAAGAATACTTGACAGGTAATTTAATCCGCTCTCGAAAAACTAGAGTTGGAGCCTCTAAGGCTTTTCCATAAGTAGTAGCCTGCCACCCAAAAAGAGATTGACCTCCTCTATATAATTTTGGCTGGCACTGGTTTGAGTGCTCATACTTGAACAAACCCTGCACATCTCCTTTTCCAAACCGTAGGGTATTCTTAGTTTCTCTGGTCATTTGCATTGAGTACGAAAAATGTAAAAAACTAGCAATTAAATATTGATTGATTCCCGTAATAACATCGTTGATTTCAAATCTTTCATAGTACATTTGTATTCTTCGATGCCAATTCAAGGAAGGATGAATGCGATTAAAACCACTAGTTTGTATATCGATTTGGAGCAAGTCGTCGCTTTCGAAATTAGTTATCGTTAATTTTGGGTCAGCATAATTTCTTGGAAATCTAGTCGGCCGATCCGGGTTTATCCCATAATTATTGATAGTTATAGTATTGTGGGCTTCTGGTCTTAGGCCAAATCTACCCCACTCATCGCTAGTATAATTTCGTCGGCCTCCATCCACTAAGATGGGCACGCCTAATCGATGCAAGGTGAAATGCCCTACGTCTTGATGATAGTGCCCAGCTCGCATTAAATGACGCGTTGGAATGCCTCGTAAGAATAATAACTGCCCAAACTTTTCAAATCTATACCATCCGTCCTCTGGGTAAACTAACTTTGCCATAGTAAGTTATCAGCTAATCAAGATTCTTGAGATTCTATTCCCAGATCCAGTTCCATGATAATTCTGGTAAACATGAAGTGTAATCCTCAGAATTGGATTCCCTACTCAGTCGGCTAAAAGATAGATGGAGAAGCCACTCTGGAGAACAGTCTGGTGATATATCTCCAAATAGTGGATATTCCCTCAAGCAATCCTTAGTATCGCCGGTTTGGAAAAATTGGCATTTGCTTTCTAACTTTTCACAATACTTATCTAACATCTTGAGGAAATCAAAATCATTATTAGATTGAGCAAAAAACCTAACTTCCAGCAACCAACGGGTAATCAGAAATTGATAATGCGTGCTTCCCTCACGAACGAAACCTTCCGAGGAAACTAAGTCCGGCAGTTCGCGCATAATCAAATCTCGACCTAATTCAGAAAATCTTGAGATCCCAAAATTACTACCAAAAAGATAAAGGCATCTGCCATTGTTAACAACATGATTCCCCGTATAATTCCCGTGATACTCCAAATTTCTTGTCAGATGATTCGCTTGTTCAACCAGCGCCTCAACTACATGAAGTGCGGGTTTTATGCCAGACATTTTACAAAAGATAGTGAAATTTGCTAAACGCTCACTGAGTGTATAACTTTCCCATCGAAGCGCTCTAATTCGATTTTTTTTTAACGACTTTATTTCTTGTTGGAACATATTAACCCAAACATTAACTTGTTCTCCAGCCCAAAATAAGTGCTCCTGATTTTTAATTTTCTTACCAAGAAGGTGTATTAAGAAATTCCAACGATGCAAAGATTCCTCATCCTCGGAATCTGAATAAGTAAAGAGCCAGTCAATTTTTCCAGCGACAATACCCAGCTCACAACTAGCCAGTTGAATGCTTTCTGGCCCTTCAAATTTCTTGCATTCAATTTTTTCCAGAGTGTTTACTTTATGAATATTAGAAAAATTAAGACAAATTGAAGTCTTTAAAACTAACGCACGTACTTCTGGTGGATAAGCATTAAGTCTATTTCCTCTTAATCGCGCTCTATTTATCAATTTCCGAACGATCCAAAAAGTTACCGTAAATAATTTAAATTTTAATACTATCCATCGCAAAAAAAACCAGTACTCCCCATAAGGTTTTGATATACCAGATGTGAATAAAGTACGCCTCATGATGAGATCGATTAGGTTAAGCTTTTTGATTAGAGAAAGCTTTACTCTTCAGCCTTGTTAAGTGCAAATCTAATCGTTTCAGAAACACGTGAAAAACTTCTTCTTCTGGAAGCACCATCATCCACTGGCACAAATAGCTGTTCCTGCCTTTTTCGAATGCGTTTGATACCTGAAATCCAGCAATGCAATTGAATTTCTAATATGTCATTTTTCTCTGATTCCTTATACTTATCTTTATTTTCCCAATATGGAAAAAAATTTTTTCCTACTATCGCATCTTCAATCCTCTCAAATAAAAAATAATATTGCTGAGGTTGAAACAAAAGCACCGTGAAAATATTTAATCCTATTATCCTTTCTTTCCAAAAAAGCAAATTAACGTCTACTTCTTCTGCTCTGACGATATCAAAGATTATTTTTTTTTCCTCTTTTTTCAATAAATGTTTAGCCAATTCTCATTTCCCGATAATTTTGAAAATAATAGTCGCTACCATTAAGAATGTTTAATAACTTTTTAATATGTGATTCGCGAATAGCCAACAAGCTACATGTAACATTTCTGGCAAATCTCCAAATCGAAATGCGACTGAAAGATTCGTCTTCTAATTGCAATATTGTTGGGGTCGAACCACAAATCACGTAAATGGCTTTCCGCAATATTTCCAAAAACATAGTTACTTTTGTAGTCCTGACAACATAGCACAAGATCACCAAAAACATTGATCACAGGGTAAGTTGCATAGACACAATTGACTGGCTGTTTTTTTTCAGCTGAACGCTCTACGGCAACTTCCCCACCTCGGGTGTTAATCATAGATTGGTCTTTGGAGAAATTGTCAAAAAAATCACGGACTATAAGCCTGTTGTTTCTCTCTTCTTCACTTAGTTTTTCGTACAACACTCTAAATCCTTTCTTAAATTTTTCACCATGCTTTGATATAACAAAATAATCGATACCCGAATTAATTAGCTCACCGTAGCTAGCTTCATCAAGAAAATCGCCATTGGTAACTATCTTAATTTTGCAAGCTGGCAACTTTTTCCTTATATACGCCATCCATTGACTTAGCCTTGGATCAGCCATCGGTTCACCATAAAGGTGAGGCGCAAGCTCGCCTTCAAATTTGAGGTCAACCAACTGATCAATCAATGTAGTAAAAACATCCTCTTGCATAAAAAAATTTTCTGCCTCGCCGAATCTTTCATAATCGACATTTGGACAATAAGTACACTTTCTGTTGCAATAAGTTAATGTCTCAAACTCAATTTCTTTAAACAAGCCTCTAAAAGGATTTATCACGCCCGCGCGAGCCAAAGACTTCCGAGCAATTCTTACTAAGGAACTCTTGCCACTAATAATCATTTTTTATAATTTAAACAATTTTCTCTAGCTTTCATTGGATAGTGTCGCATAAACGGAAAGCTGGTTCATTCATTCCCAATGATTTTGCATGAAACTGAACTACATCGCTTGTTTTTTGTTCCTTTTTCATCACCTGATCTATATCACCTAGAGTAAAGTCGGAAATATTGACCGTTAGATCAGCATATACTGGACTGTATGAAAAATTTGAATTACCAAGACTTATTGAAGGGCAACCCAACAGCGCAGCTTCAGTCAAAACACTGGAGGTAGCGCCCACTATGACCGATGCTGCCAATAAGTCATCATGAATATTTGCAGATGAAAGGCGAATCTTTTCAGAGCCTGCCCAGCGCCAAAGCCTAAGTTTCTGTTTTAGCGCGACAGACCCGTTTGGATGCAATCTGACTACAATCAAGTAACTTCGTTCATTTAGCTCCACACATTTTCTAACCCCCTCGAGAACTGTGAGGTTATCCCACCACGCTAAGGAAGGAACAAACAATAAAATTTTTTGACTCCCAACCGCAGTTGACCAGCGTCCTATATGCATCTTCCACTTAGTGTATCTTGGGCCACATGCTATTTCAATTTTAGTTGTTGCGGGCAAATATGGCAGCAATAGATCTCGATCTGAATTACTGTAAACGTAATAGACATCTGGGAAACAAAGGCCTGCTTCTTTTTCAGCTTTCGTAGAAAAATACCATAGTTTTTCGCGACTAATGATGGCATGTTGAACAGCGATTGTTTTAATATTTTTCTTTTTTGAAACGTACCAAACTATGCGTGAAAGAGGATGAAATTCATGTACACAGAAAATTTTATCAGGATGAGTTATACAAATAGCGTTCTCTATTGCACACCACCATGTCCATTGAACCACCCATCTTAAAGAAAGAATCCATCGAAAAACTTGCAAAGAAACAAGTGAACTTGTAGAAGATTTTCGCGTATGATTTGACGCCTTAATCCATGCTAAAACAAACTGGTAGAGCAAACTCAGCACATGGAGTCTTGAGACAGAATCTAGTCTTCCTGCGCCAGAAACTATCATCCAGTGAGTATTTTTTCGGTCATCCTCCGACAAATATTCTGTGAATATCTTGCCTCCCGGTTCTATCCGACAAACTACTTCATTTCCAAATGATAAATGGGTTGCCCCATCACACACTACTAACTTACTGCTACCAAATTTTCCGAGGACAAATTTTTTGAATCCACTGAGAATGGCGCGACTACAGCCAATAATATGGTAAAAGAATAGCTCTGGGGGCCTTTTTTTGTAGAAAATGGGATGCCACATCTCATCAGATTCAGGATCACGAAAACTTGCTGGCGTGCAAAACGCTAGTGCTTTCATATGCTCGGGAAGAAAGTTACAAAAAATTTTTGTATAATGCCCACACTCATTTTCAAGCATGTAAATATTCTTTAGCAATTTTCTACTCTTCTTCCAAGCCCAGGAAATTGGGCTTCTCATGTAGGTTTCGATATAAACTGTCTTTGTTTGACATGAGTTCTTTATGCCGTCCTTTTTCTCGCAAAAATCCATCTTCCATAACTATAATCATATCCGCATCCGAGACTAAAGATAGTTTATGAGCAACCATGATTAATGTCTTTTTTTGTTGCTTACAATATTCTTTTAGGTTGTTAAGTATTAAATTTGCCGAATTATTATCTAGATTACTAGTGGCTTCATCAAAAATAAAAATAGCGGGATCTCTATAAATCGCTCGGGCTATAGCTAAACGCTGCCTCTGGCCTCCCGACAAATCAAGGCCCCCTTCCCCAATTATTGTGTCTAAGCCCAACGGCAATGAATCAAGAAACGAGGTCAAATTTGCTAAGTTTTTAACTATCTCCATTTTTTCTGAATCGATTATTTTAGTTTCCGCCAAAGTTATGTTGTCAAAAAGAGTTCCCGATAAAACGAATGGTTCTTGCCCAGTATATCCAATGGTTTGTAACCAACTAGTTGGAGAATATTCTCTGATATCACTTTCATTAAGCAGTATTTCGCCACTATCGGGTTCTAGAAATCCCAAGAGAAGACCGAGTAATGTGCTCTTTCCGCTGCCCGACGGACCAACAATTCCTACAATAGCTCCTCTTTCAATTTCTAGGTTTAAATCTTTTATTGCAAATGATCTTTTATTGGGATGTGAAAATGACACATTATTGAACGTAATCTTGTCAACTAACGGAATTTTCGCAACTGTACTATCATTTGAGCTATCAGGTCTATTTAACTCTTCCGCTACTATACGAATCGATGGCCAGCTTCCAAAAATTTTCACCAAAGAAGCATTGATACGAGCAATTGCACCATTAACCCTGAATAAACCAATACCAAATACTCCCAATACGCCGATCAGATCACCCCGATCCGCAACAACTAAATAATATAAGACTCCAGTAAATGCTACCAAGGTTAGAGTTCTTAGAAACACACTGGGAATGTTCTGAATAGAACGAATAAATATTTTTCTGTCCCTCCTATCACGAACTAGATTAGAAAATTTCTTGCTCATACTTTTCTGTATACCAAATGCCCATATCTCTTTAATGCCATCTAAAATCTCTGAGCTCAAAGAGAATGCTTTTCCTTCATAAGTTTGTGCTTCTTCAGCCTTCTTGTTGATAGTGTTCCGGGAATAGATCAACGTAAGGTAAAACACTGGCCCGATAAAAATTACAAGTAACCCCATAAAAATTGGGGAGAAAATAGCGAGCATTAGACACACAAACACCGCTAGTACAATATCCCGTAAGAGATTACAGATCTGCAAAACTAACTCACCAGCCATATCCGTATGAACCATATGCCGTTGTATAAGTTGACCTCTCATACTATCAATGTGAAACTGATAATTTTGAACGAGATATTTAGCCAAAACTTGCTCCTGCCAAACCGCCTTAAAACCTTCAATCAGTCTAGCAACCAACATATCGGTTGCTAACTGGAATATCCCTGCTATCAGAAAAAAAAGCACTAGTGCCAGAAATAGAGCCCGCGTTATATCTGATAAATTTAGCTCTATCCCGGAATATTTTTTTATTTCTAGAGAATAGTTGACTGCGAGTTCTGGATTTTGAAATAAGTTTAATATCGGCAACAACAAGCCTATCCCTAAAGTTTCTGCAAGTCCCGCTATTATGATTGCGATTACCGCGGGTACTAAACGATGAATACTCGATCGGATCGGAGATAAATGCACAAGACGCATTGACGGTTTGATTTTTTTTGCCAAGTTGCTATGACCGAGATTTTTCTTGCTTACGCCCTACGTATAGATTAAAGCGAAGCTGGGTAGCAACAACAGAACCGAATAAAAATTCCATTTCAGAGCGCTCATCCTTATTTATATATACAAATCATTATGCGCGTTTAACAGTCCAGAAATTGACTATTCTCGCCCCCTACACCTGTTTTTCAGTATGCTGCCTAGAAAGGCCTTCCTGCTCTTTTATTTGGTAACAACTACATTCATCGAACCATCACCGTAGAGAATCCGTGCTAATGGATTCTTATAATTATGGTACAAGGGAGCAAACACTTTTCTTACATTCTTGTATCGCGGCTTCTTAAAGAATCTATAGGTTTCCTTAAAACCACAATCACTAAGAAGGCTGAACCATTGCGCTTCACTGTAAGTTTTATACTTCGGTGCTTCGAGTACATCTCTAATGCTTAAAACCAAATCGTTATCAATCAATTGAATTAAGCTATCGATAAACAATGTAGATGATTGATAAGATTCGTCATCGTCTCTTTCGATATTTTCTCGCAAATCGGTCAGTTGCAATTTCAGCCATTCCTCCAGTCGTCCCTCTCGAATGATTTTCTGCATTTCGTCGCTTCTAAAATATTCATCCCGCGCAATATCCATCCAAAACCGATTCAAAAGACCTGTACCGCCAGTAACAGATAAATATGCCTTTCCACCTTTTTTTAAAACTCTATAGATCTCATCTATCGCGCGATGATCATCGGAAACATGATGGATCACACCTGCACAAAGAATAAAATCAAATCTTTCATTTTCGTATGGCAAGTCTAACAAGGATCCAATATCCAGAGTCCATCGCCCTTCAAAATCAAGATTATCTTCGAGTCGTTTTTTTGCTGATTTGATAAATGAATCATCTAGATCCAACGCATAAACATGAGCCACGCCCAGAGATAAAAGATTTACCGTACCATGAACCGCAGAGCCACATCCAAGATCTCCACATGTCAAGCCAGAAAAATAATCATTGGGTAGACTCATTATTTCGGGATCAACCAATCTAGAATGACGCTCTCGAACATCTGGATCAGACAAATGATCTAAATGAATGTCATGAAAAACCTTTCTAGTGCTTTTTTCTAATGACTTATTCATACTATACTTAGAGTCTATTAACCAAAATTTTTTGTTGATAGTATTTTCTAAAACTCAAATACATTTCTAATAATTTTTCTATTTTGAACATTGTTTTTGAAGAAAATGTATTCTAAATTGAAATACCGTGCAATTCTCTCCTATTTCTCAAAAAACAAATCTCCAAGAGCTAAACAATCTAAATTTGTTTTCTTAAAAGTATCGATTGCCTGTTGGGGAGTATTTACGATCGGCTGACCTTTAACATTAAAAGATGTATTTAAAATGACCGGAACACCTGTCAATCGGTAGAATGCTTCTATCAATTTCCTGAAACGCAAGTTATCACTCTCGTCAACCGTTTGAATCCGGCAAGTTCCATCTACATGAACAACAGCAGAAACCTCTTTTTGCCTTTCTTCATGGATCTTACAGGCAATCAACATGTGGGGGCTTAATTGCGAGATATCACAATAATCCGCTAGATGTTCAAATAATATAGCGCCAGCAAAGGGACGAAAATATTCTCGAAACTTTACTCTCTCGTTAATAAAATCCTTCATTGATTCAGGATATGGTTTGGCAAGAATACTGCGGTTCCCGAGTGCACGTGGGCCGAACTCAGCCCCTCCTTGAAACCAAGCAACAATTTTCCCCGACGCAAGTCGCTCCGCAATGACTCCATAAAAATCATGAGGTTTCGTGTATTCCAAATCAGAGCTATTCGCAACTTCATCGATCTCATTTCCCCTTGGACGATAACCCTTATAGTAATTATTCATACGAACTGGTTTCATACTTCGGTTGAACGTTTTTCGAGCCAGATAACAACCACCGATCGCTGTTCCATCATCTCCGCTACCTGGCTGAACAAATATTTCATCGAATAAGCCACTTGATTCAATCTTTCCGTTCATCGAGCAATTCAAAGCAACTCCACCCGCCATAGCAAGGCGTGGAATGTCAAATTGTTTTCTCGCACGCTTCAACTGATTAAGAACCACCGTTTCTAATCTCATCTGCAACGCCGCCGCTAAATTCATATGGTGGGGATTTACCATTGTATTTGATTCGCGTTTAGGTCCCATCAACTCTATGAATTCATCACTAACCCATTTGTTTCGTTCACGGTAATAAGAAAACCAACGTTGATCAATCTCATAATTAAAATCTCCTGTTTCAACAATCATTTCTTCCATTAGTCCAATATAGGTTCGGCTAGATTCAGGAATATTAGCTTTTGGATCACCATACGGTGCCAATCCCATAATTATTCCTTCATCGCAATGGTGCCGCCAACCAAGATAAAAAGTAATGGCAGAATATACCAATCCCAATGAGTGGGGAAAACAAACTTGATTTTCTTGTACATTGATTTCGCCATCCTTTCCAGTCCCCAACAAACCAGTTTCCCACTCTCCCATGCCATCATAACTAACTAATAAGGCCTCATTAAAACCGCTTGGATAATATGCGCTTGCGAGATGACAAAGGTGATGTCGATATTGCCTAATCTCTCCCGTGAAACCAGTTTCATCACGTATCCTATCGTCAATTGACAACGTTTCTGGAATTTTTTCAATATCATTCAACAAAAAGTTAAGTCGTTCATTGTCTTCAAGAGCGGGTCTAAGATAACGTTCTCGAACCAAATATTTGGTATCATCACAAAAAGCTATTTGATCAAGATCTGTAATATTTAGCTTGCCTATTGATAAACAATCGTTTATTGCATCAAGGGGAAATCGACGGCTGTGCTTGTCCAATGTGTACCTCTCTTGTGCACACGCCGCCACAAGCTCATCCCCTATCATTAAAGCTGCTGAAGTATCATGCCCACCGAAAGTTATTGCTAAAATAGCCGAAGAATCTATCTTTTTTGACATGAGATTGTTATTAACCAGATTAGTTGATTGTAAGGATTATGACTATCCTCGGTCGACTACATCAAATTTGCTTAATCAGTTCGCATGCGAGTCCTTGCTCTACCTATCATATTTTACGAAACTATATTTCATCGCTCCGCATATTAGTAAGAATTTGCATAAGAGTTCAACCTGCATATTAGCTCATATGCGACCATCTTAGAGTAACATCTCCACGTTCAGCAATGTTTTGTAATCTTTCCACAAACAAGTTCAACTATAGCAAGTTAAAAAGAATCTGGCCAAAAAACTAGTACATCTCTACTGGGTCTACGTCCAGCGACCAACGTGATAGGCGCCTCTCTTTAAGCTTTTCTATATCTTCTATCCATTGATCAAGAAAATCATGCAACGGGCCTTGGGCTAAACTCGTTACAAGCAACTGAGCACGATAACGTCCAGCTTTACGCTCCATTGGGGATGGCACTGGGTCAAATATTTGTACACTAGCTTCATTTAGTGCCATTAGTTTACGCCGGCCAGAAGCGGCAGCAGCAGAGACAAATTTAAGGGAAGCACCTCGAACAGAAGAATCAGCACGCAATAGCACAAATCTTTTAAATGGTGGACATTCAGCTAAACGTCGTTGTGACAGTTCTGACTTCACAAAACCATCAAAATCATTTCTTGAAAGTTTTAAAAAGGAAGCATCATCAGGATATCTTGTTTGAACCAAAACTTGGCCGGGTTTTTGGCCACGGCCAGCTCTTCCGGCCACCTGTGTTAACTGTTGATATAATTTCTCCGCCGCCCTAAAGTCAATGCTATAGAGACCACTATCAGCATTTAAAATGCATACTAAAGTAACTGCTGGAAAATCGTGGCCTTTTCCCAAAAGTTGTGTACCAACAAGTACATCTACCTCTCTCTTTTTCACTTGTGTCAGAATAGTTTTAAATTGAATTGAAGAATGTATGGCATCACTATCAATTCTCAGAATTCGAGCTGTCGGTAGCTCTTTTTTTAATGCATCTTCGATTCTTTGCGTACCTTCGCCAATTGGATAAAATTTGGCATGACCGCATTCTGGACAATTTTCTGGCAAAGCACGTGACTGCCCACAATGGTGGCAAAGCAGGTGTCGAGTTGTTTGATGCAGAGTCATTCGAATCTCACACCTATTGCATCGAGCTTGCCAACTGCAAGACACACACATATAAATTGGAGCAAATCCGCGACGATTGACGTAAACAATGCTCTGTTCCTGCCGATCTAAACGTTCTTGCAAAGCATGAATTACAGGTGCGGTGATGCCAAACCTTGTAGGTAGTCGTGTTAAGTCCAATAGTTGAAAAGAGGGTAGAATTGCGCCCCCAGCTCGTCTCTGAAGTTGCAGGTGGTGATAACGCTGTCGCTGAGCGTTCTCTATCGACTCAAATGATGGAGTCGCTGAACCTAAGACTACAGGAACTCCATCCTGATGAGCTCGTTTCACTATCAAATCTCTTGCATGATAGCGGAATCCATCTTGTTGCTTGTAAGACTGATCATGCTCCTCATCGATAATATATAAGCCAGGTCGCGCTAATGGTATAAACACTGCGGAACGTGTGCCAACAATAACGTCAGCAAGCCCTTGTTTGGCTGACCACCAAGCAATATGACGATCACGATCCGTGAGGCCCGAATGCATTACTGCTATTTTTCCAACGATGCCATGTTCAAACCGATCCAAAAGTTGTGGCGTCAAAGCAATTTCTGGAACCAAAACAAGAACTTGATGACCAGACTTCAATATACTAGATGCTATTCTTAAGTAAATTTCTGTTTTTCCACTACCCGTAACACCCTGCAAAAGGAATGGCGCATAGGTGAAGAAATTAGACTTTATTTTGTCAATTACTTTGATTTGTGATGGGTTAAGGGCGGGTGTCCTTTCTTGAGCACCCTGCAGCAAATAATCTTCAACCCTAGATTCAGAATAAATCCAGTGTCTATTTTGCAACAAATTTAAGGTTGTTGTTGGACTTTTAATAAACAGTTGATTCAGTTTCGATGCCAATAAACCCTCAGTACCAGCCTTTTTTAACGCGGATAGTATTTCTTTTTGCACTTTGGCACGCTTGGACAAATCAATTAAAGCCGACTGACCAGACGGTGTCAAAAAATAGCGTGCAGGCAAATTTGGGCGCATCACTTGATTTCTACGAATCACGCTCGGTAATGCTGACTGAATAACCTCACCGACTGGATGGTGGTAATACTGAGATACCCACATAAGAAATCTCAAAAACTTAGGCGGGACAGACGGCTCTTGATCGATGACAGCACTCACCATTTTAAGCCTATGCAGCGGAACACTCGAATTTGATCCTACTTTCATTACTAAACCGACCATCCGACGATTCTGAAGCTCAACTTCGATCCTAAATCCAGGCTTAACTCGGCATTGATCATCAGATAAGCGATAATCGAATGTTCTCCTAAGAGGCACTGGCAATGCCACTTTAACTACAGTTTCGCGAGGATCTTTTTTTTGTATTTTCAAGAATTGTTTAGTCCTAATTTAGAGAGAAAGGCGCGAGTCATTTCGTAACGAACTTTGGTAAGGTATTGAGAAAAAAAGGACTTCAGAGTTGCCCACAGTTTGTTGTGGATAACTCTGTGAATAAATGCTCTATAATCATTGGAATATCATAGTATTCTCAGGTTTTCTTTGAATTGCTCATTTCTTGAGCAACATATTTTTCCCATTATAATCAATCAGTTAAGAATAAGTTAGCCTCTCGATAATGATCTGCTCTATATAATTTAACAAAACACTCACATCAATCAAATAATGTGAATAATTTAGTCTTAGATCGAGCCAATTTGATGAACAAGAATTATTATTTCCCACTTTTAGATCAACCGTTTACGTCAGAGAATTAGCAACTAAGATGGAGAAGCTCGCACATTATCTTTAGAAACCTTCAGTTCAACTTTGCTAAGGAAAAAATCACTATGTATCGAAGCCTGAGGGTGAAAACTACTATGAGCAAAATAACAAACACTGTATTGATATGCGCTACGGTGCCAGGTAGGCCTTTTACCGCACTATAGGTCGGACTACCTTAAAATATGAGGCTTCACTTTATAGGTTGTTTAACAGCGTATATATCTCGCAAGGCGTTTCTGCTTGCAAGTCTGTGCGATAATTGCCGTCAAATCCACCTATTATTCGGAGCTGGCATCTCCTAAGGATTCTTAAGCTATGCGTAAATTAAATCTTGGAATACCAAAGGGTAGTTTAGAAGACGCAACTATTGGTTTATTTCGACAAGCTGGGTGGGAAATACGTCCGCAATCACGGAATTACTTCCCGAGTATCAACGATCCTGAGATTTCATGCGCGTTAGTACGCTCTCAGGAAATGGCAATTTACGTGGGTCAAGGTAGCTTAGATCTAGGGCTTACGGGTCTTGATTGGATACTCGAAAGTGGAATTGAAGTTGAAGAAGTCTGCGATTTAGTATATTCAAAAACTTCCAACCAACCTTGTAGATGGGTTCTGGTAGTGCCAGAAAACTCTTCTATTCAATCACTTGAAGACTTGAATGGAAAAAAGATTGCTACTGAACTTGTTCAGTTTACTCGTCGATATCTGAGTGAACGAAATATCGATTGTGAGGTGGAATTTTCATGGGGGGCTACAGAGGCCAAAGCTGTACAAGGACTTGTTGATGCGGTAGTTGAAATTACTGAGACAGGCAACACTATTCGCGCCAACGGTTTACGCATAATCTGTGATTTGTTGCACACACATACCCGCTTAATCACCAACAAAGAGGCCCTATCTGATCCCTGGAAAAGGGATAAAATAGAGCAAATTGCATTACTTCTTCAAGCTTCGTTACGAGCACGACAAAAGGTGGCACTAAAAATGAACGCTCCTGAAAAAAATCTGGCAGCAATTATTGCCCAGCTCCCGAGCCTACATTCACCCACTATAAGTAAATTGTCAGATAAAGGCTGGGTAGCGCTTGAAACTGTCGTTGATAGCAATATCGTCCGCGATCTAATCCCAAAATTGCGCCAAAATGGGGCCGAAGGTATTCTCGAGTATGATCTCAGAAAGATCGTCTAACGTGTTTTTTCATCCTGATTTAACCAGAAACTTTTCATTGAATCCGTCGTAAAAGTGGCAAAATTTCGTTGTCCAGGACATTTTGGTTGACTGGTCCAATGTGCTTATATCGGATCATTCCTTCCGAATCAATCACAAAGGTTTCTGGGACACCGTAAACGCCCCAATCGATGGCTACATCACCTACTAAATCTACAGCTATACTGGAATATGGGTTACCAAAAGTATTCAGCCAAAGAATAGCATCTTCGGCTTTATCTTTGTAATTAAGGCCAATCAATTGGGCCATCTTCTCGCGCTCCAATATCTGCAAATATTTATGTTCATCACGACAGGCAACACACCAGGAAGCCCAAACATTGAGCAACCAGACTTCTCCTTGGAGATCCAAAGTAGAAAATTCCGAGCCTTTTTTCACCAATTCTGGCAATTTAAAATTTGGCGCCGGTCGATTAATCAATGGGGAAGGCACCTTCCCAGGATCAAGACTCAAACCAACAGTTAAAAAAGCAATCAATACCAAAAAAATCGAAATTGGCAAAAAAAACTTTAGCGTTCTCATGAATATAATATTTTTTATAAATTAATCTTAAAAATCGTCTACAATGAAGTACCTGAGTTTTTCCACCATCGTTTTCTGTGTAAAATTGACTTCACCTTCTGCAAATTCTACCAATCGCCCTTTTTTGTCGATAATATAGGTGGTTGGCACGCCCCTCACACCCCACTCGCTAACTACTTTCATATTCGTATCCAGCAATATAGGAAAATTCAATGGTGGATCAAAATTCCCAATAAACTTTTGAATATCTGATAAATCTTCACCAACATTAATTGCTAATAACTGAAAACGTTCACTATCCAGTGTTTCTGTTAACACACGCATACTGGGCAGCTCTTTGCGACACGGTACACACCAGGTCGCCCAAAAATTTAGCACCACTACTTTGCCTTGTAATGTTGAAAGACTCCATGTCTTGCCTCTCTCATCAGATAAACTGAAGTCTGACGCATATGGAGAATTTGATATCGCAAAAAATGGCGTATCTAAGATCTCATCAGCCATTAGAGGGGAATCAAAAAAAACCACACTAAAAATAAGAGCTCTTAGGAATACATTTCTAAAATGCATGTTATTTATTCTCTAGCTCTTTGATTAGCTGCAAGATTGACAGCTAACAGTGCTATAAATTTAACCGCGGATTTCAATTTAAAAAGAACCTACAAACTCGATTAGCAAAACTTAATCCAAGTTTACGTCGATCGCCCTAATAATCTCATCTGCTGGTACGAAACCAGGTATAAGGTCTCCATTAGCCAAAACAATCGTTGGTGTACCACGAATACCAATTCTTTCCGCAATCTCTAAATGTTTATCTATAGATGTATCACATTTCCTCTCTTCCACATAATTGCCTGATTTAGCATCAGTCATAGCTGTCTCTGGATCATCCGAACACCAAACTGAGACCAAAGCATCATTAGCTTTAGATGGAATACCTGCTCGTGGAAAACCGGCGTACCGTACTCTAATGCCGGCACTCAGCAAGTCATCCATCTCTTCATGAAAGCGCGCGCAGTAGGGGCAAGAAATATCCGTAAATACAGTTATGGTAGTTCGGGTTTGGAGTGGGTTGTAGATTACCAAGCCCGATTCATCCAGGTCTGCGATAATATTTTTTCTAAGACTACTTCGAACATTCTCAGACAAGTTCTTGCCGGACTCTAGTTCAATCAAATCTCCAGAGATCGCATAGCGACCATCATGGGAGATATAAATCACATTTGTCCCAATCACCACCACAAATATATTTGGTAGTGGGCTTGCCTCAATAATACTAGGTTTGGTGGTAGGAAAAATTTCAACGATCGCTTGAGTAACTGCCTGGGGAATATCATCAGCAACCGCACAAACAGATACTCCTGCAATGGAGAGAACTAGGAATAAAATTTTAACAATTCTCTGAAGCACCGGAAAAGCCACAAAATGCGAATCGATCAATTTACTATATCCTTTTTGGTATCACCGTTAATTAAAAAAATCTATGGCTAGTCCGTGTCATTTGAATTGGGTCTAGTCAATTGATTACCTTTAGTTTAGCTGTATTGGTAGCTATTTTTCTACCTCATCAGAGATAACTCAATAGGTATGGAACAAACTCGAAAATTCATACTCCTTCGATTCTATACTCTGGACATAATTTTACTGGTAGCAAGATTAGACCTAAAAATCGGGGGCTAAATCGATTCAAAAGCATTTCCGCAACAACATTGGATTTGAAAAAATTTTATTTAATTTTAAAAATTAGGTTAAATTTTTTGTAATCTGATGATCTGAGAATTAAACAAATCAAAAAAGCCGCTTTTAAGAATACGAATCTAACAAAATGTTAAGCTTTATTTTTCGTGCATCTAATGAATTTCGAACTCATAATAGTCATTAGCCAAACGTGCTGTTTATAAACAAATAGCACTACAATCGACTTTATTGCGAAATCACCCACACAAAAGGGCACGAAGGTATACAGAATACTCTAGGATGGCTGGTTATCGAAGGTGAATTAGTCCATCGCAGGGCTGGATGGCTCGAGGTCACGTATCAAAAATTACGCTAATTATCTTGTCTTAAGCCCAATATAATCAAAGTATCTCTTGCATTCAAACCTCTGGATTGGTTTCGGTTAAACTGTCGTTTCTTTGACGTGTAGGATGCAGAATTGGTATGGAAACACTTTTTAGCTTAAAGGGTCACACTGCGCTCGTCACAGGCGCATCCAGTGGTCTCGGTCAGCATTTCGCAAAAACTCTGGTCAAGGCTGGAGCTAAGGTAGCTCTTGTGGCCCGAAGAACAGATAGGCTAAGCCAGTTTACAGATGAATTAAACAGTATGGGCGCCACGGCGTCGTTTCATGAGATGGACGTAACTAAAATAGAAACAATTGTTTCTGCTCTTGACCAATTAGAAAAGGAATTGGGACTGATAGATATTCTAGTAAACAACGCTGGTGTGGCTAATACTCTGTTAGCTACAGAAATTGTTGAATCAGAATGGGATCGTGTGATCGATACTAATCTTAAAGGTGCTTGGTTGGTGGCACAACAAGTAGCACAACGATTAATTCAACAAAACCAACCGGGGACAATAATTAATATTAGTTCTATTATGGGATATCGGGTTGCAAAAGCTGTAAGTTCCTATGCAGCATCGAAAGCAGGGCTCATTCAACTGACCAAAAGCCTAGCTCTAGAATGGGCTAAAGAAAATATACGGGTCAATGCTATAGCTCCTGGATATTTTATGACCGAAATGAATGAAGATTTTTTTGAGGGAAAAAAAGGCGAGGGTATTGTAAAAAATATTCCGCAACGACGAATAGGAAGGCCGGAAGAGCTTTCAGGTTCGCTACTCCTTCTCGCATCCAACGCTTCGTCTTACATGACTGGAACTACTATCGTCGTTGACGGTGGCCACCTGCAATCATCGTTGTAATTATTTATCCTTATCATTCATTACACACAAGTCATCTCTTAAACAAAAAACTTAGGAGTCTCGGTCGTGAGGCCCTCCAGTCAGAGAAAAAATCACTACCCATGTGTTTCAATAATCTTTTTAAAAAATAAAAAAGGTCAAATAGGCTATACGTAGGAGATACCTTTAAAGATTTCAGCCAAAAAAACCGATTAGTGGCTCCTTCGACTTTCTTAATAATTTACCAGTTGTAAGCCATATCTTGATACTATCGCCGTTGCGCGATAAATTTCCGAAAAGTGAAGGGACACAAGAATGGTGATAAAAATATGAAGCAAAGCTTTTTGAATCCGGCCTGGATCGGAAAAACATTTGATGATTTCCTTTTTCGCCCCCAAGAAGGGATCGCAAAGTCGAGATCCAAGATTTCTTTAACTTCATCATTAGTCGCTGGGACAAACCTCGAGCTACCTATAATCTCTTCAAATATGGACAGTGTAACTAATGGTAGCATGGCCGAGACTATGGCACTTGAGGGAGGCCTTGGAGTGATTCACCGAGGTCAATCAATTCAGAAACAAGCTGACATTGTTACAGAAGTTAAGCGTAGTCACAGCGCCGTTATTGATAACCCACTTTGTTTGCCCTTGCGTGCCACTATTGGCGAAGCACGAACGTTTTGCAAAAAACATAATATCAATGGGATCCTGATAGAAACTGAGCCTGGAAGCAATATACTTGCCGGCGTACTTACAAGACGTGACATGCCATGGCAGAGTACATCCGACAATTTATCTGTAGAGAATTTTATGACCCCTCTTGAGAAACTAAAAACTGCTCCGTACGATGTTGGCATTGATGATGCCGATAGATTAATGTTTGAAGGTCGAATTGAACGTCTACCTCTTATTGACAATAAAAAAAATATCCTAGGCTTAATTACTCGAAAAGATCTACGCTTTCTGCGAGAACGACCATATGCCAGCAAAGATATCAAAGGGCGCCTCTTAGCAGCAGCCGCAATTGGATGTACTGGGGATTATCTAGAAAGAGCGCAAGAATTGGTGACCTCAGGAGTGGACTGTTTTTTTGTTGACATTGCACATGGACATTCCAAGGTACTTGAATATGGTGTAAAAAAAATAAAAGAGCGATTTCCTGATACACCCCTTATTTCCGGAAACGTGGCTACAGGTGAAGCTGCCAAATTTATGATGCAACTGGGCGTCGATGGAGTAAAAGTTGGCGTCGGTCCTGGCAGGGGATGTCGTACCCGATTAGAAACGGCAGCTGGAATTCCACAATTACAGGCTATTCGGGAAGTGTGGGCTGAGGTCGGTGGTAAAATTACAGTAATTGCAGATGGTGGCATTCAGTTCGACAAAGACATTTTCCTAGCACTGGCTTGTGGCGCTGATACTGTCATGTTAGGTAGCGCCCTGTCAGGAACAGATGAAGCTCCTGGAAAATTAATAGTAGATCCCGCAACGCAAGCTAAAAAGAAGATCTATCGAGGAATGACTTCTCCTGAGGCTGTCCTACAATCTTTATATGAAACATCCGGAAATCAAATTGATCAAGAAATGCTAGACACCCCAGCGGAAGGACAGGAAATACAAGTCCCATATAAAGGAAGTGTAATCGATATACTGCATAGAATCCGTGGGCATCTTCGATCCTCTGTAAGTTACGCAGGCAGCAAAAGCTTAGAAGACGCCCGTCAGAAAATAACCCCTGACCCACTGCAGTTTCTTGTTCCACTTAGCTCAGCAGCACAAAAAGAATCGTTTGAGCGCTAGACAACAAACATCCAATTGAGGAAACCATTATGGAAATAGAAGCACAAACCAAAATCGAAGCTGCTGCCTTTCGGAGCCTTGTAAAACATCTACAACATCGAAATGACGTACAAAATATAGACTTAATGAATCTTGCTGGCTTCTGTAGAAACTGCCTTTCTAAATGGCTTCATGTTAGCGCTGAAGAAAACAATATCGATTTAGACTACGATGCGGCGCGCAAGATGATATACGGGATGCCTTTTCACGAATGGAAACAGAAAAATCAAACAGAGGCTAGCACGGAACAGAAAGAAATTTTCGAGAAGACAAAGCCGTTGCATGCCGCGATTAGCGGACACAACTAACTGCCCACTACAAATTTATAACAAAAAATTTACACAATCGTACTACTGTCATGAGAAAACTTCGCGTAGGTTTTGCAGGATATGGTGTCGTTGGCCAATTACGTAGAAAGTATGTTGACAAAACTTCGACTTTCAAAACCATTGCTGTGTCCGACCGAAAATTTAGAGAATCTGCGTTAGCAGAACCTGGCATTAAATCTTTTGTGGACTATGAAGAACTACTCAAAGAAGAACTTGATGTCTTATTTGTATGTCTCAGTAATGATGTCGCATCGGCTGCTACTATTGCAGGTTTAAAACGAGGTCTTCATGTTTTTTGCGAAAAACCACCTGGTCAAAATTTGAATGACATTGCGAAGGTAATCCGATGCCAAAAAAAACACCCAAACTTACAGTTAAAATATGGCTTTAACCACCGCTATCATGATTCGGTAGTCGAAGCTTTTCAACTCGTTAAAAGCGGCACTCTTGGAAAAGTAGTCAACTTAAGGGGAGTTTATGGTAAATCTGCCATAATTAACTTCGCTTCAGAGTGGAGAACTCAGCGATCAATTGCAGGCGGTGGAATTCTTTTGGATCAAGGCATTCACATGGTCGACCTCATGAGGCTTTTTGCAGGTGAATTTACTGAAGTATTCAGTTTTATATCGAACAACTACTGGAATCATGACGTTGAAGACAATGCATACGCTATTATGCGGACTGACGATGGGATCGTTGCAATGCTACACTCCTCTGCAACGCAATGGCAGCACCGTTTCAATCTCGAAATTACTCTTGAAAAAGGCGCCATCGTTCTAGCTGGATTATTAACCGGCACACGTAGTTATGGTGCTGAAACTATTACAATAATCCACCAATCAGAGCAAGATTCCGGTAGCCCTATGGAAATTGCAAAGCGTTATACCAGTGACCCGTCCTGGGAACGTGAGATAGAAGAATTTTCTGAGGCTATTATAAATAATGAAAAAATCATCAACGGATCTGCAGAAGAAGCTTTGCATACGATGGAATTAGTTTACAAAATCTATTGCGCAGACGAAAAATGGAAAAAAGTTTATAAGCTTAGTGATGAAGTGCCAAATCTGAGCGAAGTCTAAATTCTTAATCCACCCTCTATTTGTTTAACTTAACTTGCGAACATTTTTGTAAGACATAGTTTAAAAGCTAATTTGAGTAACTTCATGAACAGAGAGTATCTGTAAACCAAATTTGATGTGAAAAATCATACATCCATGGATCACTCTTCAACACAAAAAAAACAAATCGTTGGTATCGTCTTGCTTGTTATAGCAATGCTAATTGTTCCTATTATGGATGCAATTGCCAAATCATTGAGCGACCAATACTCGATAATGCAACTCGTTTGGGCAAGGTTTTTTTTCCACTTCATAGTTATCGCGCCTTTGGCTCTGTGGCGACATGGACCAAAGTCTTTCATCACGGAAAGACCAGTTTTGCAAACAACTAGGGGATTGCTTCTTTTAGCGTGCACTGCCTGTTTTTGGGGATCAATAAAATTCATTCCTCTAGCAAACGCGATAGCTATCATATTCTTTGATGCGGTAATCTTAGTAGCTCTATCCGCGCTATTTCTAAAAGAAAAAATCCCAACAAATCGATGGCTAGCATCAGGCTTCGGCTTAATTGGCGTCCTAATGATTGTACGTCCCGGTTTAGATGGATTTCACTGGGCTTCTCTGCTGGCTCTTGCAGCCGCTACTTTTTTTGCTCTTTACATTCTCTCAACTCGCTTCTTAGCTGGTCAAGCTCCACCATTGGTTACGCTCTCTTATCAATCTGTAGGAGGCTTCGTAGTCATGACCTTGCTGATACCCTGGTTTTGGATAACACCAACATACACTGACTTTATACTAATGGTGACCATGGCATTAACAGGCGCGATGGGGCATCTACTCCTGATTCGTTCATTTGAATTTGCGGAAGCCTCACTTTTGGCACCCTATCTCTATACGGAAATCATCATGCAGGCAGTTTTAGGATACTGGATTTTTGGTGACCTACCTGATACCTGGGCATGGGCAGGGATAGCTGTCATCATCAGCGTGGGTATTTTTCTATCACTAGTTAGTACAACAAATTCGGCATCGACTCAAAAATTACCGTAAAACCGGCAAATTTTCGATAATTTTTCCTCTAGCCTATGGTTGAGCTATGAATCAAATGGTTAAATAAGGATTATGGACAACGCAAACCGACGAATAGCTCTGGTTTCTCCTCAAGTCATCAGTGATAAAAACCAAGTGAGGAAAGCTCAGCCACCTCTAGGAATGGCATACCTTGCTGCAGTGCTCGAAGAAAATGGCTATGCTGGTAATGTTCTATGCATCGATGCGGTAGTCGAAGGATACGACACAATTGTTGAGCTTAATGATGACCCAAACTTTGTTCAATATGGATTAGAAACCGAAAACATTGTCCGTCGATTAGAAAATTTTGACCCTGATCTAATTGGAATCACTTCCCTTTTTTCGTCAATGACTGAGTGTGCATTCTCGGTTGCCAACGGCCTAAAGAAAAGATTTCCTAATACGCCTTTACTGATGGGAGGAAACCACGCTTCAAACACCGCGGTCGACATTATGAGGGAAGTAACTTGTATAGATTTCGTGTTGAAAGGCGAAGCGGAATACACCTTTTTAGAATTCTCGGACAAGTATTTTTCAGGGCAAAACTATTTTGATGTGGACGGACTAGTATACCGAAAAAATAAAAAAATTATTTCAAATCCATCTCCAGCATTTAATAAAAAATTAGATGATTTGCCTGATCCTGCTTTCCATTTATTTCCGATGGAGCGATATTTTGAGATTGGAATGCCCCACAATCCATTTGTGAAATCAGGTAGGGTTGGTAGCATCATGACATCGAGAGGATGTCCAGAACACTGTTATTTCTGCACCAGTCCCGAATTCACCGGCAACGCGTTTCGTGCGCTTTCTGCGGTGCGGGTTGCTGAACTAGTAGAAAAATTGATAACAAAATTTAATATTAAGGAACTTCAAATATTAGACGATAATTTCACGGTAAACTATAAAAGGGTAATTGATATCTGCCAACGAATCGCTGAATTCAATCTTAGAATTACATTACCGAACGCAGTAAGAGCTGACATGCCTGTCAATAGAGGCAAGAGGGCAAAAATGTACCGAGCAATGGCTTCGGCAGGCTTTGAACAATTTGCCATATCTGTGGAACACGGTGATCAGGATTTTCTGAACGAAGTAACTAAGAAACGACTCGATCATTCAGAAGTATTAGCTACCTGTCAAATTGCACATGATGAAGGTCTACTGGTTCATGCAAATTTTATGATGGGATTTCCCTTTGAAACAAAGATTCTGCGTGAAGCGACTGCTAATTTTGCCCGAAAGATGGATGCTGACAGCTATTCTGTTTCTCTCACTCAACCTTTACCAGGAACACCTATTTGGGATCTGGTTAAAGAAAACAACCTTTTCGTTCCCAACTTTAAAGTAACGCGGATGACATATACTAATGTCAATATAGTTCCACACGACATCGCACCCGATCAGCTCAAATTGGAAGCAGAAAATCTCAATCAAGAATTAAACGACCTTGGCCGAGAGCGAAGAAAAGCGAGTCGCGAAAAATATCAAGCGTTTTCGATGAGTGGAAAAAACTCAAGTGGTGATAGAAAATACGCTCTAACCAAATAGTAATTTTACCGAACCAGTAATTGAGTACTAGTATGAAGAAAGAGATTGTCGGTCTGATTCCAGTAAAAGGTGAATCAGATCGCGTACATCAAAAGAACATTCGCCATTTCTCTGGAACCAACTTGCTTAAACTAAAGCTGGAGCAACTTAAGGATGCCGAGGGATTTTCTTCAATTATTGTCTCATCAGAAGATGAGAGGATCTTAAAAATAGCAAGTGAAAATGGCTACGAAACTCATGTGAGAGATCCTGATTATTCAACTAGCGAAGTACCAATGAGTGAAGTGTATTCCTATATTGGAAACTCTATCTCGGGCGACCACATTGCTTGGATAAATGTAACAAATCCCCTGGTAACTAGTGCAGCGTACACCGAAGCACTTAAACAATATGATTCGATGTCAGATAGTTTTGACTGTCTTCTTTCAGCCTATGAGATTCGTAGTAATATTTTTTGGAAGAATCAACCATTGAATTTTAAGGCTTATCCTTGGCCCCGCTCTCAGGATCTTGATCCGGCTATTATTTTAAGTTTTGCCATCAGCATACGAAAACGCGAAGATTTGATTAAGCAGGCGACACTGGTGGGCTCTAACCCAAACTTTTATTTACTGGATCAAATAATATCGTGGGATATTGACTCTGAGGAAGATTTTGAACTTTGTGAGTTAATACACCAACATAAAATATCTGATAACTGATTGCCCTGTTTCAATGGATTTTAAAGACTATAGGCATGATAGGAAAAAGTCGATTAACGAATCCATAAGAGAGCTACATCTGTTTATCCAAGAATTTGCCGCGCAAGACGCTTTAGAGCCTTGGTATAACTGGTTTGATGAAAATTTTGACCTGCCTAAACCTGTCGTAAAGCAATTTTTGATGAGGAAGCTAGCTGAAGGAGTTGACTATATTGACCGCAAGGGATTTAAAGAGAATTTGTTGACAGAATGTATCCCCAGAGCACAGCTAGTCTATCTGGGGTACTTAGCTTACATATATGGGTTTAGAGAGACAAAAAAAAACGATCCAGAAAACTATCATCTCTTAATCGAAGTTGAAACTACCATTCATTTACTTAGATATAAGAAATTGATCCAACTATTTGGAGTTCGCAATGTGTGTGTTGTTTCCACTCTTGGCCTGCCTTTGGACTTCCCTAATATTTCTATAATCACTAAAGCTCGACGAGGCTGGCGTCATGGCTACCGAAATTATCACATAAAAAATTCGGAAATATTTGCTTTAATATCAGGACTCCGGCTTCATAAAATAGTTTCTCGTGAAATCGGCACTAATTTAATCTACATTGCCATGCAAATTATAGATTCGTTCTTTTTTTACAAAAGTTTATTGCAAAATAAAAAGGCCAAATACCTAATCAACTTTCAACACTATCATACCGATTCGGTGAAAAATCATGTATTTAAACTTTACGGTGGCCAAATATCCGCTGTGATTCAAAAAAATATTCATCAGTTTGGACCAAATGGATTTTTTTATGACGCTGATATTTTCTTCACCTACGGCTTAAAAACGGCTAATTCAGCCATCGAACTAGGAGCTAATTTTGATAATGTTAAACCAGTTGGATCATTTTTTCTTGAGGCAAGTGTAGGATCTATTTCTAACGACCCGGAAGTGAGATGGCACGTAATTTGTATTGGCGGCAACGGATTCACTACCCCCGAAGTACTACGTTATACGAATACTTATGACACTAATCTTGACGATTATATGGAGCATCTCAAATGGTTGCATGCCTTATCTCTGAAACACTCCGACTTGAGGTTAGGATTCAAACATCATCCCGGTTATAAAGGTCAATTTGAAGATGATTTTTTTAAAGACAGTAATGTCCAGATCATTCCCGAGAGTGAAAATACCTATGAGCATGCGTTCCGATCGGGTATAACGGTTTCTTGGGCGTCAACGGTTGTTATAGAGCTTAGAGGATATGGTCGATTGGGGTATTTTCTAAATCCCGGAGGTCGAAATTATCAATTCGTCACTCGCGATCTCCAAGACTTAAGTCTTACCTCTTACCAAGAATTTGCAAATAAGGTTTTACAAATTCAGCATTCTTCAGTAATTCCTGAATTAGGTCATCTAGACCGTGATTATTGTTTTCTGAGTGATCAAGTGTCGGAAAGAATTTATAAACACCTTACGCAACCTGCAGATAGCAAACGCAGTCAATCTTGACAATAGGAAGAAAAAATTTTCGCTTAAGCGCACTGTTCACATAAGTCTGCTATATTGATATTTGCTACCTAATTCTTTAGGGGTTAGATCTTGAAAAAATGCTAAGACATATTGAAAACGGCTACGAAGTAACGAGTGGTAGCGAATACCACTACTCGAAAAATAGAAACACACTAGAAGATCTATCAAAATCTGAAAGTTGGTTTCTTATTAAGCACCTTTCAGCTGTGGAAACGGTTTTAGACATTGGCTGTGCTTGTGGGGGAGGCTACGCTTTTTGCTCACAAAAAAATAAAAAAATTAAATACCATGGTATCGATATTTCTGAAAAATTTGTAGCGCTCGCAAAAATTAAATATGGTGAACAGGCAATTTTTACTTGTTACGATGGCTACAACATTCCCTTCAGCAATAGCACAATGGATTTTGTATTTTGTTTTGGAGTTCTGCATCACTTACTGCACTGGAGAAAAATCATAGAACAAATGTATGCCATCTCCCGTAAATACATTGTCTTTGACCTTCGGATCCACCCCGGAGAAACAATTGAGAATCCAAAAGTTTCTTATCTAAGAGTTGCATTCGATAACAAGTGGGATGGTGAAACAATCATGCCTTACTGCATCATTAACATCAAAGAGGCGAAAACATTTATTAAAACCTTAATATCTAGCGGTGATTCACTGGAAGTATATGGTTATCGTCATAAACCCACGCCTCAAGCAGTAACGCCTACCCAGGATATTCTTATGATTACGATATGCATTGAAAAAGAATCGGAAAAGCCTAGCATTACCCTTGAAGATTTAGATCAACTCTGGCAAAAATAAATAGGGATTCGTTTTTGAAAAAAAATACTAATCTTAGGGACTTAGTGGATATAAAAAGAAAGAGGGGTAATTGTGACAGAAATATCTTTGAAGACATATGCATTGATCGAAATGAAAGAGCATACCCTTTTTCAGAAGACGTCAAGCGTGGAATTCTGGAAAAAATCGCGCAGTGCTCGCTCAGTCACTATCCAGACGTAGAAAAATATTATTCTAAATTAGAAAATTGGGTAGAGCTTGACCGAAATTGCCTTTTTATTACTGAGGGAGTTTCAGGAGCCATCAAAATGGTTTATGAGGCCTTCGGGAGTCCCGGGAAAAATGTGGTTATACCCTATCCTACATTCGCTCTATATTCGATATATCCTAATTTATACAACATTGGCTCTCGAAAGATCCTCTACAAAAGAGACCATACCATCAACGAAGAAGAGTTTTTTGAAAAAGTTGATTCAAATACGTTTGCGGTATTTGTTGCCAATCCTGACATGCCAGTTGAGCACTTCTTTGATCTTAGCTATGTCAGACATCTTGCTGAACACCTGCTTGAAAAAGGTGTACTTCTTATCATAGATGAAGTTTACTTCTCGTTCGGCGCTCCAACAGCAAAAAATTTGATTGGTGAGTTTGAAAATATTATAGTGTTGCGGTCTTTTTCAAAAGCTTTCGGTTTAGCTGGAATAAGATTTGGATTTATGATGAGTCAGCAACATATCATTGAACGCATTTCAAAATACCGTTCAGGATATGAGGTAAGCACGACCAATGGTGAAATTGCAAGTTTTTTCATGGAAAACCCAGAAATAGTGGATAACTACGTTAGCACTATTAAGACATCTCTGACCTGGCTAAAACAAAAACTTCTTGATAAAGGTTTTATAGTCTATGGTGGCAATGTTTCTAATTACCTTTTCGTTGAACTTGGAGAAACTTTTATTGTAGATTCAATTCAGACACAACTAAAAAAAAGGAATATTCATATTCGTAGTGGTTGGCTACCACCTTTTGATACTGGAATCACAGTTAGCGGATCTAGTCAAGAACACATGGAGCAGTTTCATAAAAACTTTATTGCACTACAATTTAATGATTAGATATGCAAAGTAAATTAGACGCTGATATAGCAATTATTGGAGGGGGTGCCGTTGGGGCGGCTTGTGCTTACACGCTCTCAAAATACGGCTTATCAATCATCGTACTAGAAAAAGAGCGAACGTTCGCCTCAAAAATCACTGGTCATAACCCAGGGGTGGTTCATAGTGGCTGCTATTATGCACCGGGAAGTATGAGAGCACGAGTAGCTGTACGAGGTAACAAATTATTGTGGGAGTTCGTCAAAAAATACAATGTGCCACATCGTAGGTGTGGAAAATTTATAATTGCCAATACTGAAAATCAATTATCCGCATTAGAAAAGGTGGTTCAAAACGGGCAAGAAAATGGAGTAAAAGATCTTATTGTCTATGACCAAAAATTTTTTCGAAAAATGGTTCCTAATGTGGTTGCAAAAGCTGCCTTATTTTCAAAATCTACGGGAATTTTTGACGGAATCGAATTTACGCATAGATTGATAGAGGTGGCGCAATCTAAAAACGTAATCGTTGCGCACAGCACTAAATTTACAAATGCGATTAGGTCTGGTAATTTTTGGCAAATTATCACTGAATCACAAACTGACTATAAACCCAAAGTGCGCTATATAGTGAACGCTGCTGGGCTATCGGCTTTAAATTTAAGAAATCAAATTTTCCCCCATAAACAACAACCAAAGATATTCTGGGAGAAGGGCTCTTTTGCCTGTAGCACAAAAAAAAACTTGTTTAAACACATTGTGATAAACGCAACTGTCCCCGGGTTTCCAGAGCCACGAGTAGACTGCATTCCTAGGTTGGATGGCATTACTCAGTTTGGCCCAGTTTGTTCATATCTAACTAAACCTAATGATTGGTCTGTAGCAGAAAACACTGTCGATCTTGTTTTTTCTTCAGTGAGAAATTTTCTTCCAACAATTCAAAGGGAAGATTTACAACCATATTTTGCGGGAATTTCACCAAAACTTGAGCAGACTGGGAATTCTTCCAGAGATTTAATAATTGAGAAAGACACAACCAATAGTTGGATCGATCTTCTTGGTTTATCCTCTCCCTCGCTATCTGCCAGTCTTGCCATAGGCGAACAAGTTCAACATTTAATAACTGAAATGTCATGAAAAAATCCTTAAATTTGCGCTCTATAGTCGTACTCATTGCAACCACATTCGTTTAGATATGCATTTGAACAAAAAATCTCTTCCAAATTTATTATCGTTAATTAGCAATGCCCGGTCAGAGAATGCTATCAATAAAGACCAGCAATACACAATATGTTGAAGTCTGTATTTCATATTGGTTTCATGAAGACCGGTAGTACTTTCCTGCAAAATTCGATTTTCCCTAAAGCTAATTCAATATTCTTTCCTCGGCATTCCAATCCCGAAGAAACGTATGATTTTATGAATGAAATCATTACAATCGGGGAACTTACATATTCTTATGCTCATGCTAATCGCTCCTTCAATGAGTTACAGCTCAAATCACCGGGCAACCTTGATACCCTTGTATTGTCGGAAGAGCTGTTAACTGGCGATCTACTTTATCCGTACACTGTATCAACAAAAGAGTATTGCCATCGGCTGAAAGATTTGGATCCCGATGCAAAAATAATTATTATTACTCGAAATCAACCTAGCATGATTCTGGCTTTATACAAAGAATATCTTCAGCTAGGAGGAACGAACCATCTTTCAGGTTTTTTGAAAAAGGAGGGAGTTAGTCAACAAAAATTGCTAACTGATCGCCTAAACTACTATTATCTAGTTAAATATTATGAGGATGTTTTTGGCGCCGAAAATGTTCACCTAGCTTGTCATGAAAAATTGCTAGATCAAGCTTCAAAGATAGTTTTAGATATACTCAATTTTGCATCTAATCGTAATTATCAATCCCTGGATTTACATGGGTTGGGAGAATCTGACTTGGAACTTAAGATCAATGTTGGAATATCGCAACGGTTTTTAGGACTTGCCCGAATTCTGAACAGATACCGAAAATCTCGACTGAATCCAGGTGGTATCATCTCGACCGAGAGCTGGAGAATATTTAAAGCAATAGATAGACGCCTTAATAAATTACATACCAAAACTAATGAACAATCTATACCATCAATTATTTTAGACTTTTCGAAAAAGCATTTTTCTGAATCTAATGCTCTTCTCGCTGCATCCCACCCTCAGCTAGAACTTGAAAAAATGGGATACCCAATAAATAAAAACTAAATAAAAAGATGATTCCGATAATTCGTGTTATCGACACTATCATTATCTATAACAGAATACAGATGCGGCTTGGCACCCCAAATTTCAACCTGCCGTGTTGCTCTAGTGATAGCAGTATAGAGAAGCTCGCGAGACAGTATAGGAGATGTGGCAAGTGGCAATATAATTATAACTCGTTCAAATTCTGAACCTTGCGCCTTATGCACTGTCATAGCATACATTTGTTCATACGGAGGAAGTAATTGGTTTTTTATAGGAAACCAACTGGTATCGGTACCCCGAAAAATCGTCTGCAAAAATCCGTTGTTCGCATCCTTTAACACAACTCCGATATCGCCATTAAATAATCCTAGGTCATAATTATTCTGTGTAATCAAGATGGGCTGACCTGGATAGAACGATTCATTTTTTGGTATTAAACCCCTAAGAAATAGCTGTCTCGTCACAATTTGGTTCAGTGAATCGACACCACCAATTCCTCTTTTTTGAACACCCAACAATTGAATTTTTGAAAACGCTTCAAACATCTCAGGTGGCGAGGTACAGCGGATAGCCATATCTATACGATCCGAAAAGCTATCCAAACATTGTTGTTCAATCATTTTTCCTAGCTGCTCCAGTGATTTGTACTCCCTAAAGATGACTTCAGATTGCATATCATCACCAAGTATTTTAAGGATAGATTTAGTATCAGAATTAGTCACTGCAGTAGCAAAACGCCCTATATGGCTTCCCTTCGAAAATCTCCAACTTTTCTTTAATTCAATTAGAGAATCTGATAACGGTTTGAACTGCGCAGCATCACATATGTCTTTAAATACAGTTCCAACATCTACTGAAGACAACTGGTTATGATCGCCCAAAAGAATTAGACGACACGTCGGCATAAGAGATTCAAACAAATGGGTCATCAACGATAGGCCACCCATCGAAGCCTCATCAATCACAACAACATCAAAGGGAGCTGGTCTATGGCTGCCATAAAAAGGACGGGCGCTATTGCGTTGATGGCCGAGTAAACGATGTAAAGTCATAGCCTCTATCGACATCCAATCACCTTCACCCAAAATATTCCTAGAAACTCTGCGCACTGATTCTCGCAACCGTATTGCAGCCTTCCCTGTCGGAGCGGAAAGTGCTATTCGACCTGGTTCTACCAACTCCAGAGCTTTTAACAACGCCAAAATATATACCACCGTAGAAGTCTTGCCAGTACCTGGGCGACCACTGATGATAGTTAAGGGCTTACGAATAGCATAAGCCGCAGCCTTCCTCTGCGCTGAATTATCCTCGAGACTAGGAAATATTTTTGATAGGACATGTTCTATTTTATTAACTTCAATTGGAAAATCTGCCATTTCACATCTAATTTTTATACTAGCAGCCAACCTTTTTTCTAAATGTCTATAACGATACAAATAGAGTCGGTTATCGTCTTCCAATACCAGAGGGCGCTCCATCTCATAAGTTCCAACCAGGCTCGACTGACGTAACGCCGCGAGCCAGTGATTAATAGTAGGGGCTACAAACGAGGCATGCTTAACCTCTCCAAAAATCAGAGTATCTGCGACCTTGTTTAGATCAAGACATGTTTTTCCTAACACAGAATTTTCTGTAACTAAGGCAGCTGCAAGCACTAATTCGTGATTGGAATTTGGTTCTAGACGCGATATTAGCCCACAAAAATGAAAGGCAATATCGCTAAGTAAGCCCTGATTCCACGCCATATTGATTTGCTCCATCATGAAAATAATTTGCCACCTATAAGATTATCTAAATCCTCGATCAAGGCCTCTGATGGCCGATCAAAAAATACTCCGTTTCCTGGATAATTTGGATCAATACCTCTAACAAAAAGATAATACACGCCGCCGAAATGTTTTCCATATTGGTAATCACTCAACTTCTGAGATAAAAATCGATGCAGAGCTAATACATAAATTAAATACTGCAAAAAATATTGCTCTTCAATCATTACAGAATTCAATCTTTCCAGACGATAACTGTCCAATTCATCACCTAAATAATTTGATTTATAGTCGACAATCCAGAATTTCCCTCTGCTTTTAAATATGAGATCAATATAACCGTTCATAAAACCTGGAATAGGATCAAAGCTAATTTCCTTTATCGAATCTGATAATTTCGTATTTTTGAAAAATCCGTGTTTATTCAATATCGTAATAAGATGGGTCGATCGAAATTCTGTTATAGGGAAAAAAAACGCCATCTCATCAATGCGATGTGACTGATCTATTTTTTTTAAAACCATTGAGCCAGATGAATCAAGAGGTGTTTCCAAGACTCTTAGGAGCATATTGTTTATCACTTCCAGCCAAATTGGTTTAAATCCGTAAAATCGTAACGCGGCCTCAACTTTGACCTTTCTGGCTTCTGTATTTCTTTCTGAAAAATCTATTTCTTCGAATATTTTATGAATGCAAGTACCAGAACGCCTGCCCTTTGGAAATGAAAAAATGTCTTTTCTGCCATCAGTGTCCTTATCTGACCCCGAGAATAATTTACCTGTTGTATCATAATCTGGAGCATTTGCATCCCGACCAGCTGTTAAGCCGCTAAAACTAGTAAGTGACCACGCTTTTCCAACTTCTCTATCAATTGTACGCGCAGAAAATTCTGGAATGGAGCACTTATCGTAAACTAGTCCCTTAGTTAAAATTGGCATTTTTTCTACTATGATCGATTTTGGCGCTTGCTGCGCAAAACTATTTAAATTGTCTAAATAATCTTCTTCAATCAACTTTGGAAACTGTTGTTTAAGTTTATTGATTCTGCCTCCGTCGATCTCCATTCCTTTAGGGCGATGCAAAAGCCATGCCAAAGCAGAGGTATCAGCGCCTTTGACTGGACCCCAAGTAAAATAACATCGACTTTCAGCTCGCGTAAGCCCTACATATAACAATCTTAAATTCTCAGCTAATTGTTCTTCAATAGAGCGTAATCTATTTTTTTCAAAATTCTCCCTCTGTGATCCAAAATCTACCGTTAACAAATTCGATCTTTCAGTATCATGAAATAAGACAGTATCGAAATGAGAATGCTGAAATTCTCCTTCCCATGAAAATGGAAGAAAAACTATTGGGAATTGCAAACCCTTACTGCTATGGAGTGTCATGATCTTGACTCGCGCGCAGTCACTCTCTAAACGAATGAGCGTTTCTTTTCCCTGTGTTGTTGAATCTTTTGATTGTTTTGACAACCATCTGATTACCGAACCGAGATCATGCTTTGTGCCAAAATGGGCCTCAATCAGTTCGACAAGATGAAATATATTGGTCAACTTGCGATCACCGTTTTTTCGAGATAGCAACCGCTGAAAAGTATTGTTTTTAGTAGCAAATTCGCGGAACATTCGCATTAGACCATTTTTGCTCCAGGTCTCCCGATAGTGCTGGAATTCATCTGTCACTGTATGTAAAAGCTGATCCACCTCAGACCAATTGGAGATATCCTGCACATCGTAATCATAAAAACTTGTTAACAATGCGGCCTTCATCAAGCTCAGATTTCTAGGCTTTTCTATAGCCATAAGGACACTTTGTAATTCTATTACCTCATCAGTCTGATAAACACTTTTTTGAAGATTTCGCATGTTCGGTATTCCAACCCTTTCCAATGTTTTTTCAATTAGCTCACCTTCGTAGTGGGTTCGAACCAATATTGCGATATCATCTGGTCGCACCGCTCTGCCACCTAAAGTTGCGTCACTGCTTAATATTCTTACTACCTCTGCACTTACAGCTTCCGCGCAATCATTCCTAGCCTGCTCTTTAGACAAATTTTTCTGTTTCTCTTTTCCTCTGATTGGCCAAATTACCATTGGCGGATACATCTTTTCATTAATGCTGTATTCTGGAATAGTCCCCATCGAAGACACTTCAGAAAACGTGATTTCTTTAAAAAAAAAGGAATCAATCTTATCTATCTTGGTAAAAAGTGAATTAACTGCATTTACCAAGCCAGGGACAGATCTATAATTTTCCAAAAGAGTGTATTTGGCATCTACGATCTGGTGGGCTGTTAAATAAGAAAAAATATCAGCGCCACGAAACGAATATATTGCTTGCTTCGGATCGCCAACCATAAAAAAGGGGTTTTTAGATTTGTAATGAATCGAACGAAATATGTCCAACTGAACTGGATCAGTATCTTGAAACTCATCAATCAAAATAGCCAGATAATCTCGCTGAAGTCTTTTTATTAGTTGTGCTCCACCTTGGCCTTGAAGGGCATACTGTAGGTCGAGTAACAAATCATCATAGGATTTAAGCTGTAGTTTAATTTTTCGTTTCGAGATGGTTTGATTCACAAAATCAAGCAGATTGGCTTTCCAAATTATAAAATTTTCCTGATAAACCGACTCTAGCTTCGCCAACGTTTCAGTCAGCTCATCACATACATCAAAAAATACATGTGTCGGTGGATTACCTCCTTCTCTGGTAGCCTTACCACTCACCAGAAACGATGAGCAAAATTTATGGAAAAAACCTAATTTTTTCCAGAAGTTATAATTGATTCTTCTATTCACTACTAAAAGATCAATGTCCTCGATCCATCGAGGAATGCTACTCTTCGGATACCTCACTCGATTTAAGTTTTGATCAGATATAAGCATCTCAGCTATCACTTCCTTCGAATCTTGCCAAACTAAAGCAAGTTTTTGAAAAATCAGATTCACTCTTTCTTCAAGCTGCTCCAAGTTTTTCTGTTTACCTTGATCAAAATATTGTTCATTTTTTTTGTTATTAATGGTCACAAATTCAACATAAGGCTTGCCTAGTATATTCCTTACAATTTTTTGTAAATCAATTGGTTTTACTATTTTTTTGTTTTGCAACCAACTAACCCACAGTCTCGACGCTGAATAAATCTCCTTTCTCCAATAATCATTAACCACTTCATCGAGTAATTTAGTTTCGTCCGGTATAATTTCAGTAAAAAACGATTGCCTAGTTTCAAAAGCAGTATCGGACAAAACTTGCTGACAAAAACCGTGCATCGTAAAAATTGCAGCCTGGTCAAATTCCAACAAAGCTCTTCGTAAATTTCTCCGTGCTTGATCAATATCAAGAGAATCGCATAAAAATATATTCAACCAACTATCTGATATATTTGATTCATCCTCTAACTCTCGAACAGTGCTTTTTATTTTTTGGCGAATTCGTTTTCGTAAATCATTGGTGGCAGCCCGAGTATAGGTCACTACTAGAATATTTTTGACTGATAATTTACGTTCTAGAAGTAATCGAATGTAGAGTGAAGTTATAGCATAGGTCTTACCAGTGCCAGCCGATGCTTCAATTAAGATCATCCCTTCAAGCTGTACTGTCGAAATATCAAAAGGACTTAAAGTCAATTGTTGTCCTCTTTAACGAAATCCTCTATTAGAGGAACAAATATTCTCTTTGCTACTGATTCGAATTCTTCATTAAGAGCTGAATCTAGATTATCGCGAAAAGCAAGAGAAAAATAATTATCTTTTTGTTCTCCTGGGTATTTTGTTGATCCATACCACTCCGCTTTTGCTGAAGCTAAAGGATCAATTCGGGATTTAGCATACACCCAAGACGTACGTGGGAAAAATCTTAAAATTCTGCACATTCCTTCTCTATATAGGAGAACCAAGTCTTTCAATAACTCTAGTGAATGAACTGTTGGACGCAGACTGAAATTTTTTTTAGGTGTAAAAATCCGGGTTGCAATAGAGGGTCCCTCACTAATTGAATTTGCCGCTAAATGCAAAATCCAAAACTCTATCAATTTAATAGGGAAAAAAGCTTCGTTTGAATCTGTGACTGTATATCTTATTAGCCCATTGTCGCCGAAGTCTGGAATGACATCGTTTAACTGCATACCATCAACATTGATTTCTATTTTTTTATTTTTCGTAAAACATTCTGATATAAAAGGTCTTAATTTAGACACAAGTGATGTCGTCTCTAACCAAACATCATCTAAAAGTAGCTCTGCGGAGATCCCCACTGGCATTTTTCCACTAATCTTCAGTCTATTAAAAACGCACTCATAGCTCTCATCATGCAACCTTGCATTAACAACAAAGTCGGTCACACGCCGGCGTGTAGATCGTGCAAAAGCTATTGGTTCAAAAATTGATGCAACATCCTTAGGGCGCTCCAGATGAATTCCTAGGCGATCTTTTATTAACATCCTTGATGGATTCAAAAAAAACCGGTTTAGTCTCTCTAGTGATATATATTCATCGGAGATTGGAGGCAAAGATTCTCTAAGTAGCGGTCGAATTGGAAGTGGATCTGCCTTCATGGGAGGCATAAAATTATTGGAATAACTAAAAATATTTTTAGCGAATTTATTGTAATAATCAAAACTGAAAGGATGCAATGGGTGATTTGTCGTTATAGCTGTACTACCTGAAACCCCATTATTTTTTTTGCAGATCTCATCAATATAATCAATTAATGCGGATAACAATGCGGAAGGCAAATATTCAGTTTCATCAGTTGCGTCTCTGCCAACATAACTCAGATAAAGCCGATGGCGAGCGGACAAAATTGCCTCGAAGAAAGCATGGCCATCTTCATCACGTAATCGCTTGTCTCCGACTCTTGGATACATCTTTATTAGATCAAAAATGTACCTATTTTCTCTGCGAGGGAAGGAATCTTGATTTAGGCCCAGGATATATATCACTTGAGCCGGTACTATATTTCCTTGTGATAAGGATGCAAACATTACGGCTCCGGTGACTTGTTGAGTTGCTGGTTGTTTCTTTATGTTCTTTCTGAGAGCCTCTCGAAAAACTACCAATGACATGTCAGTTAGAGAATGACCTGCAGTTGAAATCTTTAAAAACTCTTCAAGAGATTTGCGAAGTAAAATAATATCGTCGATTTCGTTATCAATTTCGAAAAACTCTTCGATAATTTTATTAGAAAGATCGACCCAGTCATTTAGCCGACGCGGATTCTTCAGATCCTGACGTAAACAAAGTAATTTATCAATAATTGTTTTCAAACAACCGATAGTAGCCGCCTCTTCTTGATCAAATTCTATAGCCGACGAAAATTCAGGTAATGATGTCACATCCTTACCGTAAGCGTAACTCAACAATAATCGATCAATACCCGCTTTCCATGTATACTTATGCAGTATCAAAGAATTAAGTTCATCAATCTCATGCTGGTCAAACTCCCAATAAATACCAATATCTTTAATCCATGAAAGAATCTTTTCTTTGTCGATATCAGAAATTTTGAAACGACTTCTTAATGAATTTCCTTCAAGGATTTCACCTATTTTATCAATCTCAAACCTATGGAAAGGCAAATCTAATAACAAGAAAAATGTATCGATTAATGAGCCTCCATGAATCGATACCGAATTTTTTAGGTGCCAAGGTACACGACAATCTCCAGAAGCAGACCCAAAAATTGAGCTAATGTACGGAGCGTATACCTCAATGTCGGGAGCTAAAACTAAAATATCGGACGGCGACAAATCCTTATTTGTCTGTAATACATCAAGTATTTGATCGTGCAAAACTTCTACCTCTCGCATAATCCCATGACATATGTGGATTTGCAAAGATTTGTCACTTTCATTTACTTCAAACTTGCTATTTTTAATTGGTATTCTCGCTATAAAGACATCTTTTTGAATGCAACCGAGTAACCCAGTGACACTGGGCATAATAAACTCTTCCTCTACGAGACTATCGAGCTCAATTAAAAGATTCATTTGTTCGCTACATTGCCGACCCATTGCAAAAAGAAGGGCATTCGTTTCCTGTTCATCTTTAAATAATTCACTATTTGAAATTAATTGTTTCTCATGATCATTGCTATCAAAAATAGATTTTGTCCAAACCCAGTGAATTTTTGTAAAATTATTGTGATAAACCACCACATCAATGTGTCTCGACAAAACCTGAAGCATGTTTAGGTAAACTGTGGACAGCGTAGGAACCGCAAAAATATTTATACGTTCAGGCAACGTAACCAATATAGATTCATCTGTATCCAAAAGTTGCAACATCTTATTCTGCAAGATCAACCAATGCTCGGCTACGCCTTTATCAATTAAATATACCCAAAGCTCTGCCTGCCAATGATTAATTGATTTCCGCTCCCATTCAAATATCCAATCAGGCCGATAAATGAGGTACTGCTCAAAAAGTTGACCAATTTTCTCTGATAATTGCCACCTCTTTATAGGGTCCCCCTCTTCTAGATAATTGCGCAGCGATTCATGCTTGCTAATAAACTGAATGTCAGAAAAGGCATCATATATTCTCCAAACTAAGGCATCTGAAGTAAAACCATTTGTCTTTGGCACGTTTTTCAGAATTTTCTGAAATAGGAACCAAACCAGATCTGCCGGTAATTGCCAAAAAATGTTGGCAGATATACCTGTTTGTTGCGCCATTCGAAGTGAAAGCCAACGAGCAACAGCCATCCCAGGAACTATGACAGGCTCTGGGTCAAAAACACTCTTAGCCGGTCTACCTAAATCGACTATTAGACGATTTGATAATTGTTCTAACTGATTACCAATGCGTAAATGCAACATATAGAAGCGCAAATCATAAATTAAAATTGGTTGGATTTAATATGGATAGATTCTCTACCACTAAGTGTCTCTCCAGATGACCCACTAAATTGAATCAAAAATAACATCTGAAACCAACTTTATTTGGCCATGAGAAGTTTAAATTCTTAAAGATATTTTTTAATTTTATAAAAATGGACACCTGACCCTAGGAGTAAAGTTCATTTGCTTCTCTCAGGCGAGCTATAACACTCTTTCTCAAGCTCATCGGCGATATAACTTCTGCATCCGGCCCATGTCGCAAAATATCCATAATCAACTCTGTTTCATTGGAATAAGGCACGGTTAGCAAATAGCTTCCATCCTTTTCATATGAACTGCGTTGCTGAGAATGCCATCTTTCCCTTGATACCCATCGAGCAGCTCTTGGGGTAAATCTGATCACGGCTTCATAAGTATTCTCGCCACCAAAAATACCGTATCCAGTAGCTAACAATTTTTCAAGTTGTTCATCAGGCATTTCTTGCGCTGATTCATTCTCTAAAAGGACAATATGCTCTATTGCATCAACTGAAAAACTTCTCAATGCATTACGACTATGACACCAGCTGTCTAGATACCAATTATCTCTATAATAAACGAGCCTTTGCGGGGATATCGTCCGTTCCATATGTGTTTCTGTCCGTCTATTTAAGTGGCGTATCAGTAACCTGCGACGACGTAAAACTGCACTAGTGATAGTTTCAAATACAGCTGAGTCTACTGGTCGAGCTCCTATATGTAATATATGAATTCGACGCTCAACCTCTTTTGCCGAATGATCCCCACTACCCAATAACCGGCGGACTCGATCTTTTAATGGCTCTATATGAGATTCCAACAGGCCTGGCTTCAATCGACTCAACAAATGATTCATGGTCAATAGTGCATATATCTCAGATGCGTTAAACCAAAGGCCCGGCAAAACATAACGTTGATCTTCGTTATCCATGTCCTCGTATCGATAGCCCCTTTGAACACGATCCCATACGATCGGGGCTGCCATGCGATCTCGCATATATTCTAAATCTCGTCGAATTGTTGCTCTAGAGACTTCTAGTTCATCCATCATTTTTTTTAAAGAAATACCCCGATGACTGCGTAAGAGTCGATCTATGGTGTAAAAACGTTCAGTTCTATCCATCCAATGATGATCTCAACATGAATCATTCGAACATATTCTAAGCACGATAAATCTTTGTTCTAATATCATTTCGACTCATATAAATCATCGGTGCGTGCGCCCATGATTAGATCATTTAGATGCAAGCCAGAAATTTTATGGGTCCACCACTTGACTGTAACTTTTCCCCATTCCGTTAATAAGGCTGGATGGTGACCCTCTTTCTCAGCTATATCACCTACATTGTTAGTAAAAGCAAGGGCATCAACAAAATTCAAAAATTTAAATGTTTTCTGAATAATAGTTACACCATCAAAATCGGTTAATGTCCAACTGCTATGTGCACTCAAAAACGCATTTAATTCTTTAGCCGTCGCCAGAGGAGCGCCTACCCGGCAGGCCTCGCATTTCAATTCACTGAATTCAGACATTTTTTTCTCCGTTAGTTTTGATCTAGACAATCTACGCACAACTTAACTTTCAAAGTAGTCGTCTTTTTCCTGAAACCTGGAGATCAGGATAAACTTTTTTTTCATATAGCTCAACGACTGTTCTTCTCCCTACAAAATTTGTTTCTATAAAGCCCATTTTTGAACAATCTGATCTTATTTATGAGTCCAATATGTAAATTTTCGCATATATTTTGTCGATTGGCTTTTTTTAATATCATTCTTGGTTTGTTGCTAAAATTGTCTATGGAGTAAGTGCTGCACACTGGCTAATTAACAAATAGGGTGGTGGTATTTGAGCGAAAACCTGTACAAAATTCTGCGCGATCGATTTTCCAAAAATGATGATGCTACATTCATCGAGATACCGAATGATCGATCGATCACCTACAACGATATCGATAGATTAACGTCGATATTTGCCGCTGCACTAAAAAATTTAGGTATTGATAGAGGCCAGCGCCTCTTGGCCTCCATTGATAAATCTCCTGAAGCTGTATTGATATATCTGGCGGCACTTCGTTTAGGGGCTATTTTCGTACCACTGAATCCGACTTACACTGATCGTGAGTTCAAATATTTTTTGGATAACGCTCGACCCACCGTAGTCATTTTAAGAAATAAAAAAGATAAAGGTAAAATAGCAGCAGCAAAACAGATAGGTGCAAAAATAGCAACAATAAATGCATCTAACGAAGGTTCATTTATAGATTTAGCAAATAATTGTGAGCCATTTAACCTGATAAATGAAACTAAGAATAACCAACCTGCGGCTATTCTTTATACCTCTGGGACTACTGGAAAACCTAAGGGTGTAGTTCTAACCCATGGCAATCTATCGAGTAATGGCCAAACGCTTCATCATATTTGGGGATTCCAGCCTGGAGACGTGTTGCTCCATGCACTACCAGTATTTCATGTTCACGGGCTATTCGTTGCGATCCACTGTGCCATGCTTAATGCATCTAAAATCATATACCTCAAGAAATTTGATATCGATCTCGTTATTGATCAACTTCCGAGGGCAACCGTAATGATGGGGGTACCTACATTTTATACGAGACTCCTGAAACATCCATCTCTCAATGCATCACTATGTGAGAACATTCGACTTTTTATATCTGGCTCAGCACCGTTATTACCTCAAACATGGATTGATTTTAAGTCAAAAACAAAACATGAAATTCTTGAGAGATATGGAATGACTGAAGCTGGAATGATCGCATCGAATCCTTTAAATGGAAAACGCTTACCGGGAACGGTCGGTTTTGAGTTGCCCAATATTGAAGTTCGCATAACATCAGAAAATGGAATGAAATTATCGCCTGGAAAGATTGGAATGCTCGAAGTAAAAGGACCAAATGTTTTTGCAGGATATTGGGGGCAGCCAGAATTAACAACTGCTGAATTTCGATCTGACGGCTTCTTTATTTCGGGCGATATAGCTACAGTTAGCACAAATGGGCGTATAACACTAATGGGACGCAATCGTGATCTGATCATTAGTGGTGGATTAAATGTTTATCCAAATGAAATAGAAGACTCCCTGAATACGATTCCTGGGATAATTGAATCAGCTGTGATTGGAGTATCCCACCCTGATCTTGGAGAGGCACTGGTAGCGTGTATTGTGACTGAAGCGTCTTTTCGATCTGATGACAATGCAATTATAGATGCACTAAAAAATCAATTGGCCAGCTACAAAGTACCCAGACGCATCGTTCGATTAAACTCCCTCCCAAGGAACGTTATGGGAAAAATACAAAAAAATTTGCTTCGTGAACATTACTCAGTCCTGCCATAAAATCCCAGTAACTCCGTTGGACTAAAACGTACATTAGGACGCTCATAATATGAGAACACAGCAACAATTCGACTAACTTTACCTATAACGGGAGTAACTCGATGCGCTGTTTCCACACCTCTAAAAACACATAAAGTGCCCGGATCAAGCGACAGGGTTTTCACTTTCGAATCTTGATCCGCTAAAAGTCTAGCAATACCTTCATAATTGGGATTCTCTTTTGTTCGGAGAGAGCTACGATACTGAAATTTTCCACCGAAAGTAGCCGACGATAAAAGAATAGTTATAGTGAATTCGGATCGATCAAAATGCCAATTGAGAGCAGGTTCGCCGGGCCTGTATTCAAGCACATTAAGTGCTGCAATAGGGTCACTCATAATATAAAGAGCTTTCTTTTTTAGAATAGTACTCAGAAATTTAACCAAAGATGGCCATTGATAAATTTTACATATAGGGTTATCGGGAATTTGATCTCCACTAATGGTATGATTCATCGTCATGCCTTGGCGTAGCGCTGGATGGTTTGGTGGTATTTGATCAAAAGAATCATCGAAGTAAATATTGTGATGCCTGGTATGCCTAAAAGCTGATCGAGCTAAAACGGGTTTTAAATCTTCGTTTATTTTTCGTATTGTTTCCTCAAGAACAAAGCCTGGGAGTGTCAAGATACCAGTTCGCATTAAGCATTCCACACTGCGACGCACCAGTGCTTTCCCATCAGCTTCTCCGAGGTTTGCAATTGGATATCGATCAAGATTCAACAAATGATTCATGATTAGTTAGTAATGCCTTTCGAGGTTTGGAGCTCTTTAATAGTGCTGCTAGGGCTAATTACTTCGGGGTCAGTAATAACTTCTATTAAACTTAGTCTATTTCGCGAGAGTGCTTTTTGAAATGCGGGTAGGAAATGCTTTGTTTGTTGCACCTTTTCAGCATCTGCGCCGAACGCCCTAGCATATGTACAAAAATCTGGATTGCGCAAATCAGTTCCGATAACTCTGCCAGGATATAATCTTTCCTGATGCATTCGGATCGTCCCATACATACTATTATTTATAACAATAATTACAATCCCCAAACTATATTGCACCGCTGTCGCCAACTCTTGGCCGGTCATAAGGAAACATCCGTCACCCGCGAAGGCAACAACTATCCGACTAGGGTTTAAAAGTTTAGCAGCGATAGCTGCGGGCAATCCATAACCCATCGAACCTGAAGTCGGCCCGAGCTGAGTCCCTGATTCTCGATATTTGTAATAACGATGGAGCCAAGCTGTATAGTTTCCTGCGCCGTTTGAAATTATCGCATCAGGGGGGAGTTCATTGTATATATCTTGAATAATGTTACCTAACTGAACTAGCTCAGGTTGGGATTTTGGTTTAGACCAATTAACATAGGATTCTCTCAAATCCTTGCGCCATTTGTCCCAAGAGAGCTCACACGATGGTTCTATCTCACCTAAAGCCTTGAATAAACGGTTTGGTCCTGCGTTAATTGCCAATGTCGGACGATAAACGCGCCCTAATTCTTCGGCACCAGGGTAAACATGTATAAGAAGCTGTTTCGGCTTTGGAACATCGATTAATTTATATCCTGAAGTTGTGATTTCACCAAGCCTCACACAAAACACTATCAATAGATCTGCGTTTAGAATCGCAGATCTCAATCTTGGGTTAATACCAATTCCAACATCTCCGACATAATGATCATCACTATTATCAAAACAATCTTGGTAACGGAATGCTGCTGCAACCGGTAAATTCCAAACGGCCGCAAAGTTATGAAAAGCTTTACGTGCTTCTTTCGACCATGACCGTCCTCCTGATATCACTAAAGGCCTCTTTGAGTTAGAAAGCAAAAGTTTTAATGATTTAACCTCGAAATCTCCAATACTAGGCTCAGTCTTTCTGTAAGCTTCCATATTCTCCACCTCAGCAGGTACTAGAAGCATATCTTCCGGCAGCGTGATTACAACCGGGCCTGGTCGACCATTGACCGCGGTGTGGAAAGCACGACTAATAATCTCGGGAATGCGTTTTGGGTCGTCAATCTGCTCGACGAGCTTAGCAATGGAGCCAAACATAAGTTTGAAGTCAACCTCTTGAAAAGCTTCTCTACCTGCCATACTCTTATGAACTTGGCCAATAAAAAGAATCAATGGCGTCGAATCCTGTTGAGCAACGTGTAAACCTGACGCCGCATTAGTCCCTCCAGGTCCTCTTGTTACAAAACACACTCCGGGTTTATCTGTAAGCTTTCCGTATGCATCTGCCATCATTGCTGCGCCACCTTCCTGACGACAAGTAATAGTCTGGATCGAATCCTGATCAAACAAGGCATCCAATACAGGCAAATAACTTTCTCCGGGAACGCAAAACAAATGACTAACGCCATGAGAAATTAAAGCATCTACTAAAATCTTTCCACCACTTCTACTTGGGCATTTATCAGATTTCATTGCTAAGGACGTGACACTTTAAGTCGGAGAGCCTCGATTTTCATACGAGATAAACGGCCATTTACTTTTTCCAATGCATTCATAGAAAAAAAGGGGCCGATACGAACACGGTAAAAGTCACCCTGATCTTGGATACTAATATGCTGAATACTAACACTAAATCCAGCATCCCTAAGTTTATTTTTCATTTGAATAGCTTCGACTTCTGAATTATATGAGGCAACTTGCAACATATAATAACCCTCAGAATCTTTTATATTGCCGTACTCCTCGCCATTAACAGATTTATCTATCTCAGAAAACAACTTAGTATTAGTACTGTCAGGAACCTCGGGGATCAAACGTTCAATTTCTGGCAACACAGTAAAAAAATCAAAAGTAGTTCTAACTGGTTCCCGGCTACTCACTGATTTTTTTTCTATCACCTTTTTTTTCTCATTTGAAGGCTTTTCAAATAATTGAGTCAAACCACTACCCAAACGATGTGGGTCTCCACTTCTGATTCCGCTGTAGAAAGCTACGGCAAGCGCCCCAACCAAGATTCCTGTGAAAAGTGTTAACCAGCCAAAACGAAAAATTAATCGCGTGCTTTCCTGATTTCGCTCATATTTTCGATGTTGAGGCCCCTGAGACATAAGATTTTACATTTTCTCAGGTGCAGTGACGCCTAAAAGGGTTAATGAATTTTTGAGTACTTGCCGAATTGAATCAATCAGCGACAACCGGGCTAATCGTAAACTATCCTCTGACTCCAGGAAAGGATATGCGTTGTAATATGTATGAAAATCATTAGCTAATTCTCTACAAAAGTAGGCTATTTGGTGGGGCTCACATTTTCTCGACGCTTGATTTACTATCTCAGGGTAACGTGATAGCGATCGTAACAAATCAAGTTCTTGTGGCTCCCTCAAAAGGATTAAATTTGCCTTGCCCAGATCATAAGTTATAGCTCGATTTTCCATTTGTTTAAACACACTACAAATTCGAGCATGAGCATACTGGACATAATACACAGGGTTGTCAGACGATTGAGTTTTTGCAAGATCAAGATCGAAGTCCATATGTTGCTCAGGTTTATGCGAGACATAGAAAAACCTAGCAGCATCTACCCCAACCTCTTCATACAAATCCCGCAATGTCACAAATTCTCCGCTACGGGTCGACATTGCTATTTTTTCACCGTCACGATATAAAGTCGCAAATTGTACTGTTAATATTTCTAGGTTATCAGCATTCCTGTTAAGGACTCCCATTGATGCTTTTATGCGAGATATATAACCATGATGATCTGAGCCCCAAACGTTTATAAGCCAATCGTAATCTCGATCGTATTTATCTATATGGTAGGCTATATCTGAAGCAAAATAGGTGTGGCTTCCGTTTGCTCGAATCACTACTCGATCTTTTTCATCTCCTAATTCACTACTGCGAAACCACCATGCACCATTCTCCTGATATAGATGCCCACTCGTTTTAAGTTTATCTAACACACGATCTAAGGCGCCGGATTTGATTAGGCTACTTTCCGCATACCAGGCATCAAACTCAACATTAAATTGACGAAGATCTTTCTCAATACTAGATACTATCTTATCGACTGCGAGTGTTCGAATTTTCGAAAAAGCTTCATTATTGAGTTGCTCCTTCATACGAGTTACCAATAAATCAATTTTCGAATCTAAGGAGCTTGGTAGAGATTGCATAAGCGCCCCTAAGTTTCCACAGTGCAAATCTCCATCCTGTTCTAATAAATTATTGGCTAAATCAACTATGTAGTCGCCCTGATATGCGCCATCTGGAAATGTAAAAGACTTTCCCAAAAGCTCTAAATAACGTAACCATACACTTAATACCAGTATGTCTATTTGTCGACCAGCATCGTTTATGTAGTATTCACACTCTGTGGTAAAACCTGTGGCCCGAAATATCCTGGCCAGCGCATCACCATAAGCCGCGCCACGACCATGACCAACGTGCAATGGGCCAGTGGGATTAGAGGACACATACTCGATCAACACATGCTTATCCTTGCCTTCATTACTGCATCCGTAAGCTGCACCATTAACTTGGATATCTTTTATGACCTTAGACCATGCTTCATTAGTAAGGAAAAAATTAATGAATCCGGGTCCCGCTACTTCTACCCGTTCAACAAGGTCAGAAAGAGGAAGATTATTTAAGATTTTTTTTGCGACTTGGCGAGAATCTGCCCTTAACGACTTTGACAATAACATCGCTACATTACTAGCGATGTCTCCATGATTTTGATGCCGTATGTGATGGACTTGAAAAACGATATTATTTTGTCTAATAGCCTTATCCACTTCCTCAATAGAAGCTATTGATTGTTCTAGCAAAGAACGAACTTCCTTAAGCATGAAAAGCTCCCTTAAGTTCCATTAACATTTGTTTCAACATAATAATGGGTACAGTTAGTGTATAAGTAGTTGACTAATTCCTAATTTTTTTAAAATAAGACTGTGAAATTGAGTACAACATAGTATGCTAGCACCTGTGCAAAATTGACAATAATATTAGGTGCAATATTTTTGCCACCTTTACAATGAATCATCTTCAGTATAGTTACCAAAATTTCTTTGCTAGCGCTACAATTGACAGGTCAGCGCGTGTTTTAGGTAGTAACAGTACTTTAAATGCGCTTGTTGATAGCCAAGATACTAAATTTCTTCCAATTTGGAACAAAAAAGTCCTCCTTTTAAAAAATCAGAGCCAAGTAAAAAAAGCTGAGTTTACTAAGCATGATATTTCTAGATTTAAATGCATTACTGCACCAGTTTATATAGGATATGTGGGTAAGTCGCACTATTTTGCAACCCAAGTTGAACCAAATTCAGACGAATGTAAGGAATTTAGTGATCTACTTCATTCTGTACATCTCCTAAATGCTCAGGATGCGGCAGTATTAGGCTGCGCCATAACACTGTTAAGCTGGCGAAATGACCATAAAAACTGTGGCTTATGTGGATCACCCACGTCCGATTCCCTAGGTGGAAATGTCTTGGTGTGTTCGCAACTTGCTTGCCAACACGAACACTATCCAAAAATCGATCCCGCAATAATTGTCCTCGTCGAGCATCAAGATCAAGCGCTCTTTGGTCGAAAATCAGAATGGCCACAATTCCGTTATTCGACCATTGCCGGATTCGTCGAAGCTGGCGAAAGTGCAGAGCAAGCAGTAGTGCGTGAAGTTGCTGAAGAAACGGGTGTGGAAGTAGCTGAAGTATCTTACCACTCCTCTCAACCTTGGCCCTTCTCAAATTCCTTGATGCTGGGGTATAAAGCAGTAGCAAAGGGATCAACTGAAATTAAACTTCACGATAAAGAACTCGAACATGCACAATGGTTAAGTCGGGAACAACTTGCTAAACGACTAAGGAATGGCAAATTTATACCCCCAACATCTTTTTCAATTGCTTTTCGATTAATCGAAGAATGGTTTAATGCCAGTGGCGAAACAACATTCAAAGTGTTGTGTGAAAACAACAAAACCCCTAGATAATGCTGTTTCAATTTGGGTATTAACAACGTTAGAATGTCACCAGTTGTTGTCGCGCAACGAGACAACACATTTACATCAGGTTTAAGTGAACATTTGGAGGTGTCATGTCGGAACGGCATACAGGAACTGTAAAGTGGTTCAATGAGCGAAAAGGCTACGGCTTTATTGCTCAGGAAAATGGGGACGATGTATTCGTCCATTACCGTGAAATCAGAGGCGAGGGGTTCAAAACGCTTACAGAAGGTCAGCAAGTTGAATTCGGGTTAGTGACAAGGGATAAAGGCCCGGCGGCAGAAGACGTCGTGCCAACCGACTGACCTCTACTAGCTTTCTAGAGTCTAGATTGCTGGTTCCTCTTTCGTTTAATTGCGTCTGACTAATTGTCGACGCTTTGGTTTATTGCGGCTAAGTGAAAATTTGAGCAAAGGTTTACTTTGCCCGAATAGTTTTCGCTTGTCTGAGATTTGAACATTAAACAATTCGACGTTTACGGGACTTTAGTGCGAATTATATTCGTACGATCGAGATTATGGCTATTATAAATGGACGAACATCAAAAATTTAAGAGTTGGATGTGTGTTGTTTGTGGACTAATTTACGATGAAGCAGAAGGTTGGCCAGAAGATGGAATTTCACCTGGCACCCGTTGGGAAGATGTGCCCGACAGTTGGACCTGTCCCGACTGTGGCGTTGGTAAGGATGATTTTGAGATGATTGAAATATAAATTAGCTCTTTGATTATGCTTCCAAATAATCAAAATGTTTTTTGTAAGTATCCAGCTGCTCTGCTGTAATAAGTAATATAGGTGAGTCACCACTAAATGATGTTAACCATGTAAAAGGCACTGTGGGCCAAGCTTGCTCCACAGATTCTGCTGCACTGCCTACTTCGATAAAAATAACTCCTTTACTGTTAAGATAGTGACGAGCCTTTCTAAGAATTTTCCTTATGAAAAATAGGCCATCCTTGCCCCCAGCTAGGGCTAGTTGAGGTTCAAATTCATACTCGGTTGGGAGAGAATTCATTATCACATCGTTCACATAAGGAGGATTACAAACAATCAGGTCGTACGCTATAACTGTTGGTAGCGCGTTAAATAAATCTCCCTGAAAAAAACGCATTTTGTGAGACATCAAAAACTTTTTAGCATTTATCTTCGCTACATCCAACGCATCCGATGAAATATCAGTTGCATCAACTTTGGACTCTGGAAATGCCATTGCTAAAGCAACGCCAATACAACCCGAACCAGTGCATAGATCAAGAATCATATCAACTTTTTCATTCACTAACCAAGGCTTGAATCGTTCCGGTATCCACTCTCCAATGTATGATCTAGGAATAATGGCGCGCTCATCAATATAAAACTCATGGCCTGCAAACCATGCTTTATTCAACAAATACGATAGCGGTCTGCGTGTTTTGATTCGTTTATTAGCAAGAACATCAATAGCTAACATCTGTTTTTCACTTAAATTTAGTTTCTGATTTAAAGCTTCCTCTTTGATATTAGCCCCAGACATTATCAGCCAAACTGCTTCATCAAAAGCATTATCTACCCCATGTCCAAAAAATAGATTGTTGGCCAATAATTTTTTTTCAAGCAAATCTGCATATTGCCAAATATTCATGATCAGCAATCCCTGGACTAATCTCGTAACGCAACGCGAACAGCATCAGCTAACTGTGTGCTCGTCCAATGTTTATCAATTAGCTTTTTCACTCGCCCATCCCGAGCTATAAGGAAGGTAGTTAAAGTATGATCAATCGTATATGCTATATCGGAATCGGGATCTTTGACAATTTCATAAAACACAAAAAATTTATCGGCCACATCTCGCACTTGCTCGGGAGTTCCAACTAGTCCCAAAATATTTGGGTGAAAAAATTTTGTATACTGGCTAACTTTTTCGATTGTATCTCTTTCGGGATCAATGGTAACAAAGAGTACTTGAGTTTGGTTTCTTTCATTTTCAGAAAGTGTTCTAATAGCCGATGCAATTCTCGCCAATTCGGTTGGACAATAATCTGGGCAGGAGGTAAATCCAAAAAACAAAAGTACTACCTTTCCTTGGAAATCTGATAGTGAAACGGGCCGGAATTCAGACCTTAACGTAAAATCACCTCCAACGTTAGCATAAAAATCAACATCACCCGAATTGTAAGAAAGACGAACACCCAAGTAGTATGCAAGACTAGCAGTAATTGATAAGAAAATGAGAAAAAGAATAATAAAATTTCTTTTATTCATAGTAATCACAATTTAATTAAAGCTCTCTGCAAAAGGATCGTCATTAGCTACTCTAACCCTTAAAAAGTCATGATCGAACGCACTTTCTTGTTGGTCAATCTTAGTCAAAACCGACCGTTAAGAATACTCCTGAGAAACTAAAATTAATTGACTTGGCGGTGTTTTTTTTGAAAAAAGAAGCCGGATTTCTCCTTGGCCTGCTAAATAATTTAGCTCGTTGATATTCTATACTGATTCAAAAGACTCCTAAGTCATAAACAAGGCTCATATCAAATTTCAACTCTGTCTTCCGTACTTTTTTTGAAACTTACCAACCCGCCCTGCAGTATCAACTATTTTTTGCTGACCCGTGTAAAAAGGATGGCACTCAGAACATATCTCGATACTAAGATCCGTATCCAGAGTTGAGCGTGTCTCAAAACTATTTCCACAATGACAAGTAACTTTTATTGTCTCGTATTTTGGATGAATATCAGTTTTCATATAATTTACCACCTAACTAATTTAAAAAATTTTGAATCAGTAACCGTCAATAATATGACAAGAATAAAGAATAGTGCAATAACTACATTCTTATCGATTCATAGACTTAAAAAATTCAGCATTGTTCTTAGTCGCTTTTAACTTATCGAGCAAAAACTCTATAGCCTCAACGTCCTCCATTGGATGTAGGAGTTTTCGCAACAACCAGATTTTCTGGAGTTCACTGGGCTCGGTTAGAAGCTCTTCTCTGCGAGTGCTAGAACGTCCAATCGTGATCGCCGGATAAACTCTTTTTTCCGATATACGACGGTCTAGATGAATCTCTGAATTACCAGTTCCCTTGAATTCTTCGTATATGATGTCATCCATTTTCGAGCCGGTATCAATCAATGCGGTAGCAATGATAGTTAGGCTGCCCCCTTCTTCTATATTTCTGGCCGCACCAAAAAACCGTTTAGGTTTTTGAAGTGCATTAGCATCTACACCACCAGTCAGTACCTTACCCGATGCTGGCTGAACTGTATTATATGCTCTAGCTAAACGAGTTATTGAATCTAGAAGAATTACAACATCTCGTTTATGTTCTACTAAACGTTTAGCTTTCTCTATCACCATCTCCGCTACCTGAACATGCCGAGATGCTGGCTCATCAAATGTAGACGAAATTACTTCACCATTTACTGTTCTTTTCATATCTGTAACTTCTTCTGGTCGCTCGTCTATCAGCAAAACCATGAGAACACAGTCTGGTTGAGATGCTGTGACCGATTGAGCTATTTGCTGCAACATAACCGTCTTACCAGTCTTCGGCGCTGATACTAACAGCCCTCTCTGACCTTTTCCTATAGGTGCTATAAGATCGATAACTCTTCCAGTTAGATCTTCGGTTGATCCGTTTTCTTGCTCTAGCCTGATACGTTCATTAGGGTGAAGAGGGGTTAGATTCTCAAATAGAATTTTACTTTTAGCTTCATCGGGTGATTGAAAGTTAATCGTTTCTACCTTTAAAAGAGCAAAGTAACGTTCTGAATCTTTTGGTGGTCGTATTAATCCGCTTACAGTATCTCCAGTTCGTAGACCAAAACGACGCAACTGGCTTGGCGAAACATAGATGTCATCAGGTCCAGCTAGATATGAACTGCTAGCCGATCTCAAGAATCCATAACCGTCCTGCAATATCTCAATAACACCCTCGCCTTTTATCTTCTCACCTCTCTTGGCCTGAGTTTTCAAGATCGAAAAGATCTGATCTTGTCTTCTCATTCGAGTGACATTTTGCAAATTTAATTCTCGCGCAAATGCGGCGAGTTGTGTCGGTGTTTTTTCTTTAAGCTCAGTAAGACTAAGGGACATAAGTAATAGCCATCAATTTTGGAATAGTAAATTGCCCATCAACCGAAATTGCGTCAGCGCGCCGACAACGAGAAGAACTCTGACCAAGGGAAAATTCGGGTGGGTTCAGATATTGAGCCTGTTATTTCTATAGGCTGTCGCGAGAGGTTACCACCAGCTACCCCCCAAAGTCCAGTAATTTGTTATTTAATAGAAACAATGCCCCTAACCTAAAGATTATCATCAAGAAATGCTGTTAGTTGGGTCTTAGACACCGCCCCGACTTTGGTAGCCTCGACCTGTCCACCCTTAAATACCATAAGCGTTGGAATTCCACGAATACCATATTTAGGAGGTGTTTGAGGGTTATCATCTATATTTAACTTTACCACTTTTAATCGATCAGAATACTCCAAAGCTATTTCATCGAGGATTGGCGCTATCATCTTGCATGGTCCACACCATTCAGCCCAATAATCAATCAGGACTGGCTTTTCGGATTGTAATACTTCTGTTTCAAATGATTCATCACTAATATGAAAAATATTGTCGGAGTCGGACATGTAATGTCACCTTAATTTTTTAATCTAAATGTATGAAGAAGCGGCTTTGGCCGAGTTATGCTATTATGTCACAATGGTTCATTTGAACTAAACACCAAACCATCATTTCTCGGCGCTCGCGAAACAGGCCTAACTTCAAGATGGTAAAACTTTTACCCAGCCTCTATTCTACTTAACAGGGATATTTTTTTCAAAAGTAAAAAATTTGTAGCAACTGAACCTAAGAATTCGCGCTTATTCTATCGCTGAAAAGTTTTGCCCAGACAGAAAAATAGGACATTAGAATTAAATGTTCATCAGTAAACGATTATTATGAACCAGCCTTCCATTACTAAATCTAAAAAAGAGAATTTAACTCACTTAACCAACAAAAGGTTTGATCAATTTAACTTGCGACCAGAGTTGTTAAAAGGCATTGTTGCTACTGGATTTCGCTACTGTACTGAAATTCAGGCACAGGCGTTGCCTCTTGTTTTAGAAGGCACCGATATTGCTGGGCAAGCCCATACTGGAACTGGAAAAACTGCTACTTTCTTGCTAGCACTTTATCAGCGACTACTAATTCGGGAAGCCATAAACACTGAATCAGAAAAATCAGTTCGAGCTGTAGTGCTAGCTCCGACCAGAGAATTAGCGATACAAATACACGAAGATGCAAAAACCTTAGGTTTATACACTAATTTGCGCTTAGGGTTAGTTTATGGAGGAACTGCTTACCAAAATCAGAGATCGAGACTTTCTGAGGGTGTCGACATACTTATAGGAACGCCTGGCCGACTGATTGATTATTTCAAACAAGGCGTTTTCCATTTAAAAAACGTTGAAGTAATTGTCTTGGATGAAGCAGATCGGATGTTTGACCTCGGTTTTATCAGAGATATACGATACATCCTTCGTAAGATGCCAGCGCCAAGCAAGCGCTTAAATATGCTTTTCTCCGCAACACTATCCTACCGTATAAAAGAATTAGCCTACGAACATATGAATGACCCAAAAACTGTCACTATAGAATCAACAACCCCTGTAGCTGATGGATTGATTGAACAGGTTTATTACCCTGCAAACAACGAAAAATTTCCTCTTTTACTAGGTGTGATAAACCAAATGGGCGGTAACCGTGTATTGATATTTGCCAACACTCGAAACACCTGCGAACAATTAGGAAAATGGCTAAATGCACACAATTACACGACAGGCGTGCTGTCAGGAGACGTGCCACAGAAAAAGAGGGAAAAATTACTTTCTGATTTCAAAAATGAAAAAAAGCAGACATTAGTAGCAACAGATGTTGCCGCTCGCGGCCTTCACATACCCCGGGTTAGTCATGTGTTTAATTATGACTTACCACAAGACCCAGAAGACTATGTTCATCGGATTGGGCGCACGGCACGTGCGGGAGAAAGCGGTTACGCTATAAGCTTTGCTTGCGAAGAACATGCCCTATCCTTAATGGATATTGAATCATTTATCGGCCACAGGCTAAAAAAAATGGATATTTCTGAAAGTCTATTGCACCAAACTCAAGCGCCTGCTGCCTCTTCACGTCATTCAAAGAAGAAAGTAGGAAAGCAACAAAACAGTTTTAATCAGAATAAAAAGAACCAAAAAAATAAGGTTAAAAAAGAGGAGAACCAAAGATTTACAAAAAAAACTACTGAGCCTAAAAGGCAGGATCAGGTGCATAACAGCCTGCACAAACAATCTGAAACCAGTAGCTATAAAAATGAATCACTGGTTTCCAACTTTCGCGACTCCCCTCAACAAAAAAAAAGGGAAATCCCAGCTGTTGGCTGATAGCTCATTGCGTCTAACCCCTTAAATCATACAACAAAACTCTGTCACCATGTTCGTTTTCGATGACACTCACTGGTTTACTTTTAATTGCTTTCCTTAATTCTGATTCTAAGAAAATGTCATCTCGCTTAACACGTATTCCAGCAAAATCGCAACCAAGCTCTTTGACTAGGTTAGGAATTTCAGAAACTGGTATACCGTTATTAATTGTAAGCACATCTCTGACACCCTTTTGACTGGCATAAAACGCAATTTTTCGATTATTAGTCAAAATCGGGCCTGATGTTTTTTCTGTTTTATCATATAACCAATATCCAGCATCACGTAGATGTTCAGCTCTAGTAAAGTTTGATAGTCCACTATAACTTTCACCTAACGCCCATATCGCGAGAACTATCAAAAAAAACTTTCCAATTTTTTTTATCTGCTGATTTCTGATATTTGAAATTAACTTCTCTAGAATTAATGGTGCTGCAATTAGGATGGTAATTGTCATCGCTAACGGGTAACGCGGTGCAAGGAATAGCATAATTAAAACAAATACCGTCAATATTCCAAGATTAATTACAATAAAACTTGCCCATAATCTCTTCAACCTTTGATCTTTGGCCAGGGAATGTGAATACAGCCCATATCCTACTAACACTACATATGGAATTTCTAACTCAAAAACTATAGAAGATAAAATCACATTTAATGCGGTTAAGACAAACAACAAATATGCATAACCAGTAGAATAGGGGCCTAGAAATTGTTCCTCAAAAATTAAAAGCTTTTCATCGATTCCCATCCGAATTTGACTCCACCCCTCCACGAGAACAGCCAATGGATCTTGCAACAATAAAAGCCCGACAGGGCCATCCTCTGTCACAATGAACCAACCTCCTAACACACAACCCAACACTAGGATTAATGACAAACTAAACATATAGCGCAACCATGGCCATTTTGTTGACCCTGAATAACTCACCAACAAAAGGATAGGAATTGCAAATAGAAAAACTAGCCCCTCAACACGGAATAAACTAGCGACAAGAAAACTCAATATAGCGAAAACAGAATATCGTACTCGTAGTGACCATCGATAACATACTAGGCTATATATTCCAAGCAAATAGGCTGCCAGATATCCTGGGTCTCTAATTAAAAAAGCCCGATATTCATTAAACGCAGGGTGAAGCAATGCGATTAACATGGCTATGATTATGGCCATTCTTGATCGACCACCAAAAGCACGAACGGTCTGCACAAAAAATACTACCACGAGAGAAAAGAAAGTTGTATTTAACACATGCCCTGCTGTTTTAAATGATATTCCCAACGCATCACTAAAAACCATAATCAACCAGGGATAAAAAGGCCATTTGTAGACTCCTAGAGCAGCTTGCCAGTCCCCACGAGACCACAACTCGGCTGCCCTAATGTAGACGATACCATCGTTGTTAATCACATCGTCGATAGTGATGCTCCAGATCGAAAGCAAAATACTGGCTATAACGCCCATCGAAATCGTGATGAAAACAAAAAGACGGCTAGCGGGAATCGATAGATTTAGCATCTTCACAATTGGAGTGGGAGGTACGGAACTCAAAAAGATCAGTTCATCTCGGAAATAAACACTCGCCCTCCATTAGTTGATTCAGTGTCTCTCTTCTTCGAACAACATAAAATTGATCTTGGTCAACTATGACTTCAGGCGGTCTAGGTTTGGAATTATAGTTAGAGCTCATTACAAATCCATAGGCACCAGCAGATTGAATCACTAGCAAATCCGTTTCGGCTAATGCCAAATTCCTTTCGTGGCCCAAAAAATCTGCGCTTTCACAAATTGGGCCGACAACAGAATAGTTGTAGTCAGCAGACTCAGAGCCAAGCCTCGCTGGCAAAATTTCATGGTAACTCCCATAGAGGGCAGGGCGCATTAAATCATTCATCCCCGCATCAACAACCGCGAAGTCACGCTGGTCGTTATGTTTCAAATATTCAACTTTTGTTATCAGAACCCCAGCGTTCCCAACGATTGAACGGCCAGGCTCGATCATAACAGGTAAACGGTGTCTACGGCTCTCCATCACATCAACAACAGCATTTACATAATCAGCCGGTAAGGGTGGATTTTCGTTTTTATACCGAATACCAAACCCACCCCCAATGTCCAAGTGATCTATCTGAACACCATCTGTCAACAAGTCTTCCAAAAAATCTACCACTTTTTTAATTGCATCCAAAAAAGGCTGTATCTCTAACATCTGAGAGCCTATGTGGCAGGCAATGCCTTTTATTATGATACTTTCAATATCAGCCGCACGACGAAACATTTCAGCTGCTTTATTTATTTCGACTCCAAACTTATTGTCACGAAGACCTGTCGTAATATATGGATGTGTCTTAGCATCAACTTCGGGATTTATTCTGATTCCTATTGGCACTTTCTTACCCAGTTCAACGGCTATTTTTGCCACTCGTTCCAACTCTGATTCAGATTCCAGGTTAATGCAACCGATGCCTAATTCAATAGCACGTTTAATCTCAGATTCACCTTTCCCAACTCCCGAAAATATTACGTTTGATGCACTCCCACCAGCCCTAATTACACGCTCTAGCTCACCTACCGATACAATATCGAAGTGAGAACCTAAACGCACGAGAAGATCCAGAACTGCTAAATTCGAATTTGCTTTTACAGCATAACAAATATGATGTGGATATTGACCAAAAGCTGAATCGAAAACATGCCAATTCCTCTCGATTGTGGCACGAGAATAAACATAACAGGGAGTGCCTACTAGCTCGGCGATCTTTGCTAGTGGTACATCCTCAACAACATAAGCATTGTTTAAATAGCGAAAGTAGTCCAAAAATCCTTGCCCCTACGTAGTTTTTAAGAACTCCATAGAATAATTAGTATTTAAAATCTCACGGTCCCTTTGTCAGGTGCTCCACCAAACCTAGCACCATCTAAATGCCTCAAATCAGAGCAATTTTTACTTCAATAATACAATTATGTCGATCGATAAAACATAGATTGTAAAGGTTTCTTAATCATCTCGCGATCTTCAATATGAGAATTGCCATTACAACGTCCAACACGGACCGTATACTCAGTGTTAAGGTGTTGAAAATATAAGATCTCAACTAGATTTGAGAACATTAGCGCCAACTTATCTCAAAGAGAAGCGGAAAGCATGTCAGAAACAATATTGTTGGTAGACGGTTCTTCATACTTGTACAGAGCATTCCATGCCATGCCTAAACTAATGAATTCACATGGAGAACCAACAGGCGCGACTTATGGGATCGTAAATATGTTGCGTCGTTTAATTATCGACTTCAACCCTGACTATTGTTGCGTTGTATTTGACGCTCCAGGGCCGACTTTTCGGGACTCACTTTATTCTCAATATAAAGCCAATCGCCCACCAATGCCAGAAGAATTGCGAAATCAAATTCCCCAGATAAATAACTTAATTAATGCTTTAGGGCTATTCGTTATGAGCGTTAATGGTGTGGAAGCAGATGATGTCATTGGAACACTAGCAACCAAAGCAGCTACTTCTAGTATGAAAGTTTTTATTATAAGTGGTGATAAAGACTTAACTCAGTTAGTAACGAAACATATAACCATGATTGACACCATGAAAGACATAACTTACGACCACGACGAAGTGACAAAAAAATTTGGGGTGTCGCCTAACCAGATCGTTGATTATCTTTCGTTAGTAGGAGACACCTCGGATAACGTCCCAGGTATCCCCAAAGTCGGGCCGAAAACCGCCTGCAAGTTATTACAAGAGTACAATTCTATAGAACATATTATCAGGCATCTTGACGACATCCCTGGCAAGATCGCATCCAATATTAAAGATTCTTTAGATCAACTAGCCCTAGTGCGCGAATTGGTTACAATTAAGTGTGATGTGCCGCTAAACCTAGCCCCAAAAGATCTTAAGCCAAATCAACCAAACTTAGAAGAACTTCGCAAATTATATTTTCGTCTTGAATTTAAAACCTGGCTAGCAGAGCTAAGTGAAGAAAAAAAATCTAACAAAGAACATGGTGAAAAAACCCCAGAATATGATGTAATTTTGAATTACGAAATGCTTGAGACCTGGATCAAGCGGCTAGAGACTGCACCATATTTTGCCTTCGACTGCGAAACAACTTCACTAAACATAATGCAAGCTGAGCTTGTGGGCATATCTTTTTCTGATCAAATAGGACGAGCCGCCTATGTTCCTCTCGCTCACGATTACATAGGTGCCCCTAAACAACTTAAGCTTGATCTTGTTCTTGAAAGACTACGTCCACTTTTGGAAAATGATCATGTCATTAAAATTGGTCAAAACCTTAAATACGATCGTAGCGTCTTGCTGAATTATGGGATCAATTTACGTGGAATTCGATTCGACACAATGCTTGAATCCTATATATTGAATAGCACAGCATCACGTCATGATATGGACACCCTTGCCCTAACACATTTAAACCATACAACCATCAAGTTTGAAGATGTAGCTGGAAAAGGAAAATCACAAGTAACCTTCAATCAAGTTCAGCTAGAAAGCGCGGGGAGCTATGCCGCCGAAGATGCTGAAATTACCTTGCGCCTACATGAGCACTTAATGCCTAGATTACAAGTTGAGCCTGAGCTTTTAGGGCTTTTTACCACTATTGAGATGCCATTAGTACCGGTGTTATCAAACATAGAACGAACCGGTGTACGGGTGAATATACAAATGCTTGGAATGCAAAGTGCGGAATTAAAGGAACGAATTCTAGATATTGAGGAAAGAGCTTATGAAATTGCCGAATCACGCTTTAACATGGCATCACCAAAACAAATTCAAGCCATACTATTCGACAAACTTAATCTGCCAATAATCAGCAAGACTCCTAAAGGGCAACCATCAACAGCTGAAGGTGTTCTTCAGGAATTAGCAGAAGAACATGAACTACCACGCTTGATCCTAGAGTACAGGGGTTTTAGCAAACTTAGATCTACCTATACCGACAAACTACCCGAATTGGTAGACACCAAGACTGGGCGGGTCCATACTTCTTATCACCAAGCAGCAGTTGGTACTGGCCGACTCTCTAGTAGTGATCCTAATCTACAAAACATACCCATCAGGACGCTCGAAGGCCGGCGCATTAGGGAAGCCTTTGAACCGGAAGAAGGAAAAATATTTATTTCTGCCGATTATTCACAGATAGAGTTAAGAATTATGGCCCATTTGTCAGGTGATGGAGGCTTAATTAATGCTTTTAATGCGGAAGAGGATATTCATTCAGCAACCGCCGCAGAAGTGTTTGGCTGTCGCCTTGATGAAGTGAGCCGAGATCAACGGCGTAGTGCAAAATCCATTAATTTTGGTCTGATATATGGAATGTCTGCGTTTGGGCTTGCGAAACAACTAGGAATTGCTCGAAACGAAGCTCAACAATATATCGATCTTTACTTTGAGAGATATCCTGAAGTTATGATATATATGGAAGAGACACGGGAACTAGCTAGGGAACAACGCTATGTCGAAACCCTATTAGGCAGAAGATTATATCTAAATGAAATTAATGCCAGCAATCATAGCCGTCGACAAGCAGCCGAACGTGCTGCCATCAATGCTCCGATGCAAGGAACTGCAGCTGACATTATTAAATTGTCGATGCTCGCTATTGATAACTGGATTTGTAATGAAAGACTCGGAGCGCGCATGATCTTGCAAGTACATGATGAGCTAGTTTTTGAAGTACCACTAGAAGAAATCGATGAAGTTCAAAAGAACATCCCTGCATTAATGTGTGGGGTCATCAAATTACTGGTTCCCCTTAGAGTCGATGTTGGAGTTGGTCAAAATTGGGCGGATGCTCACAGTTGAAGATGGTTCAGCTAACCATTCTAGTAATCTATTTCGGGCGTCAACAATGCCAACTTTTCGCGTGACGGAAAATAACTGAATAGTAACTAAATTATATTTAATTTCGTTATCGATATCGAATAGTGCCTTTTTTCCAGAACTACGACTTAATTTATCGCTTTTCGTAAGCAATATATGGACGCTTAGTTCCCTCTCGTTACACCAATCAAGTAACTGCCAGTCACGATTAGTTAACCCACGACGTATATCGACAGGTAAAATTAAAGCCTTTAGAGATTTTCGACTTTCCAGATAAAGACGTATCATTTTCCCCCAGTGCTTTTGCAGCTCTTTGGGAACTTTTGCATAACCGTAACCCGGCAAATCGACTATCCTTCTAAGCTCGTCGATACCAAAAAAGACGATTTGTTGGGTTCTTCCGGGTGTTTTACTGGTGCGAGCCAAACGAGATTGGCCAGTTATTGCATTTATAGCGCTAGATTTGCCCACATTGGAGCGACCAGCAAAAGCCACCTCTACCCCTGCATCTTCGGGCCATTGTTGGGGCAGATGGGCACTAGACACAAAGTGAGCTAGGCCAAGGTCTTTAAATTCAGTAACAATTTGAATCACGAGTTATAATTACCGTGTGTTTAGGTTAGCTTTTAGCTTAATGTGCAGAAGAAATTTAGTATGCCTAATTTAATGACTCAGTAGAGCTAGTCAACGTTATACCAGCTAATCTTTAGAATCAAAAGACCAAAATAAGATTTGTTTTGCATCAAGGATATTTTCTAATGAACCGCCTAATACTAATTATCATAGCATCTTGCTTGTATATGATTCCGGCTGCTGGTTTAACAGCGGGAGATCCGACTACCGGCGAAAAGAAGTCTCTTGTGTGTAGTGCTTGCCATGGAGTAGATGGAAATAGCGACAACAGCGATTTCCCATCACTAGCCGGGCAAGTCCCGGGCTATATCGCTCAGCAACTGGTGAATTTCAAATCTGGAATTCGAAAAAATGCTGTCATGGTAGGCCTAGCCCAAACTCTCACAGATGAGGACATGGCAGATTTGGATGCGTGGTACTCTTCTCAAGAAATTAAAATACTAACGGTAAAAAATGAACAGATTGATATGGTTAAGCTAGGTGAAGAACTATATCGAAGCGGCTTTAAACTTATGGAAGTACCTTCATGTATGGGCTGCCATGGCCCTACTGGTGCCGGTATACCAACAAAATTTCCGCGTGTTGGAGGCCAACATCCCGAATATACAGAAAGGCAGCTCATTGCATTCAAATCTGAAGAACGATGGAGTGAGATTATGAGTCCAATTGCATTTAGATTATCGCTGGAACAAATTCGAGCGCTATCTCTATATTTATCTGTTCTGCGCTAATTTTCATTTCTTTAGAAGATAATATTAAATCAAATGAATTCAAAAATATCCAAACAGGCTCTAACTAACAAATGGTGATCGATAAGCTTTGGGGTGGACGATTTAGTGAAACTGTAGACGATGAAGTGGAGACCTTTACTGCATCTCAGTCATTCGATCGCCGATTAGTTGAACAAGATATTTTAGGCTCTTGTGCTCATGCCAAAATGTTACTTCATTGCGAAATAATAACAAAAAAAGAATGCGACTCAATCATTAGTGGTCTTAAAAAAATATTGAATGAAGTTAAGAACAATCAATTTCCTTGGTCAAACGATCATGAAGACGTGCACATGAATGTCGAAGCACGACTAATTGACCTCATCGGTGATAGTGGAAAAAAACTTCATACAGCTCGTTCAAGAAACGATCAAATTGCAACTGATTTACGCCTTTATATGCGCAAAGCTATAAGTGAAATTGGTGAAAAAATTATTGCTCTTCAAACTGAGCTTATGGATGTCGCAGAACGAGAAAATGGGACGATAATACCCGGCTTGACTCACTTGCAAAATGCCCAGCCTGTGACACTCGGACATCACTTGATGGCGTGGACCGAAATGCTAGATCGAGATTGGCTCCGATACGATGATTGCCTAAAACGAGTTAACGTTTCACCATTGGGATCAGGGGCTTTGGCTGGTACTGGATTTCCTATTGATCGACATATGACTGCAAAAGAGCTGGGTTTTTCCGAAGTGAGTCGAAACTCCCTAGACGCAGTGTCGGATCGAGATTTTATAATGGAATTTCAATCTACCTCAGCGATACTTTCAATACATTTGTCACGCATTTGCGAAGACCTTTCGCTATGGGCATCCCAGCCATTTGGCTTCATTGATATTGATGATGCATTTTGCACCGGCTCGAGCATTATGCCACAAAAGAAAAATCCCGATGTCGTTGAGCTAGTAAGAGGCAAGACCGCAAGAGTCATAGGAAATCTAAATGCAATTTTAGTTTTGATGAAGGGGCAAGCTTTAACTTATAACCGTGATAACCAAGAGGATAAAGAACCTCTATTTGACAGCATTGACACTGTACTTTCCTGCTTGAAAATACTAAAAAATATAGTTCCACACATAGTATTCCATTATGCCAAAATGAAGGAGGCTGCTACCAGGGGGCATACTACAGCAACAGATTTAGCAGATTATCTTGTTTTGAAAGGGCAGACCTTCCGTGATGCACACGCTCTAGTAGGTCGCGCAGTCACTATTGCTGAAAAAAATAACCTCCAATTATCCGACCTATCCTTAAAATCTCTACAAGAGCTTTGTAGTGACATCAAGATAGATGTTTTTGACATCCTAACCGTTGATGGCTCAGTAAAATCAAGAAATCATATCGGCGGAACTGCACCTATGCAAGTTATTCAACAAATTAAACAGGGGCGTGACAGGCTCAAAGAGCGTAAATAGGTTTTGAATTCATTATATAGTTTTCGGCGTATAAAAAATTTGAGGCTCCGAGCTTGCTTCAGTCAAAAAAAAGCATCAATTGTGCCCATTATTTTATCATTTTTTCTTTTGCTAACCGGTTGTGGTCAGAAAGGACCACTTTTTATATCACCGAAAGAATCTGGAATCCGCTTTTACAGCATTAATGAAAAAAATCAAGAAAGGGAACTTTTGCTAGTAGTGGGAGCGTCCAAACCTGGGTGTCACAATCTATCACTAAAACAATCTGTGTACAGGGTGGCGCAGGTCGGTTTTGAGTTCTGCGAAGTATTTTCAGAAAAAAACTGTTCCCCGGGTACACAACACCAATTGAGATGGGCTACCCCGGAAAAAAATTCCGAGTCGATTCTACCAAACACAAAAATTACTCCGGGTGCTAAATGGTTATTTAATGACCTTAACGAGGCTCAAGTAAGTTCATGGCTCTGTCAAATATAATAAAGCATCTCCTTTATCCTTCAGCCCTAAATTTATAGTGATAGTTGACTCACCGATTGTTTAGATTGCTGAATCCTTGAGCAATAACCATACTCTTAAGCAAATTCACGGCTTGCTGAATTTGAATATCAATTTGAGTGGAATTTGGTGCGCCGATGCCACTATCGTCATTATCCAATACTTTATCATTAGCTTCATTTTGTATATATCCTGGCAAATCACTTTCTCTAAACTCCAGATTATTCATGTCGTTTGAAGCAAAAGCCAGTGCAGTCGTGACAACATCAGGTACGATACCGCTGGCCTGGATCGACCGATTATTCGGTGTGTAATATAGAGCAGTTGTTAATTTTAAAGCACCACCATTTTCCATTGGCAAAATTGTCTGAACTGAACCCTTTCCGAAGGTCCTTTCGCCCATAATCACTGCTCTCTTGTGATCCTGTAGGGCGCCGGAAACGATTTCAGAAGCAGATGCTGAGCCCCCATTTACGATCACTACCATTGGTTTTCCATCCAATATGTCGGTTGGTGTGGCCTTAAATATGATTTCAGATCCCTCGCTATCGCTACGACCGCGAGTAGTAACAATAGGGCCTTTACTAAGAAACAGGTCGGTTACAGCAACAGCGCTACCTAAAATCCCCCCTGGATTGTCACGAAGATCAAGAATTAGACCCTCTAATTCATTTTGAGAATCTTGGTTTAACAAATCTAATCGCGATTGAATCTCCTTGGATGTTCCAGGTTGAAACTGAGAAACCCTCATATAACCAAACTTTGGATATAGCAATCTGCTCGACACACTATCTAGGCGAATAATTGCTCTCTTTAGTGTTATCTCGAGGGGTTCAGTTTCACTTTCTCTTAGAATCAGTAACCGAATCTCCGTGCCGGGCTGTCCCCGCATCATTCTCACTGCCTCATCAACAGACATACCGTTTACGAAAATATCGTCTATTTTGATAATAAGATCTCCAGCTAGAATTCCAGCCTCGTATGCGGGCGTGCCATCAATAGGAGAGACAACTCTTATGGCATCATCGTCAATAGAAATTTCTATTCCAAGTCCTCCAAACTCACCTTGGGTATCAATATTTAGTTCACGATAAGTAGCCGGATCCAGGTAAACCGAATGTGGATCCAAGCCCTCGAGCATGCCATTAATAGCGCCTTTAAGAAGTTCAGCATCTCCAATATCTTCGAAATATTCAGACTTAATCCTAGAAAAAACCTCAGAAAATAATCGAAGATCCTCAATTGGGAGCTCTTCGACACCAGATGCCGAAGAGGGGTGACTAGTCGTTCCTAAAATACATGCGAACAAGAACATCAAAAAATATTGACGACTATTTGCGAGAAAAGAAATTTTTGTCATAATGAAATGGCGCCACACCCATACTTAATATTCTTAGTAAAAAAACAGATTTAAACCTTACGGCAATTAAATTCACGTAGCATGATTAAGCTTGACGGTAACATAAAATGGCTTGAGACGTTTATTGGCCTAGAAGCGTGGAAAGCACCACATTCCGAATGTGTTTAGTCTACTTAGACGACTGTTTCATAAAATTTGAAGCAATTTCTAATATTATCGTATAATATATATGTTACAAAAGGGTTTTCCACTATATTCAAAAACTGTGTTCCAATGGTAGCAATTGCCGATAAAGAGATAAATCGATTCAACGAAAATGAGGCTTACCTGGATGAAGCCTCGAAGCATCCCGTGTCACTTACGAATTATAAGTCTTCTATCAATAGCAAAAAAATAATGGAGAAAGCGTTCTGCGCACGATATTAGTGTCAGGAAATTCCTCGGTAAAAAGACTGGCTCCCAAATAATGCCGTAAACTAATATAAATTACGTAACAAACACAATTAAGCCTTCGCATGGACCTAGAATTTTTCGTACAAAATTGGTATTTATTTGCCGCGTTAATTGCAATCATAGCCCTATTATCACTTGAGCCGCTTCGTCGAAAAAGTACAGGAATCAAACCTATTAGCGCATTAGAACTTCCACAACTCATGAATCATGAAGGCGCGATCGTATTAGATGTTGGAGAACCAGCACAATTCAAAAAAGGCCATATCCCTAAAGCAATAAACCTTCCTGTCAATCAGTTACAAAAAGATCTCGGGCGATTGGAAAAATATAGAAAAAAAGGCTTGCCTATCGTCCTCTCAAGTCGAGTTCCGCAAAAAAGTAATCAAGCTGCCGCCATTTTGAAAAAGAATGGATTTTCTAATCTCTGTACATTGACTGGGGGACTGGGTTCCTGGGAAAAAGAAAACCTCCCGCTTGAACGCTAAAAAATATGAATACAAAACTATCAGGATTCTAAAGCGTAGTGGATGAGCAAGCGATAATCTTCAACTTTGACCGCATCTATCTCAAGGATGCCTCTTTTGAGTCTCCTCGTGCACCAGAAATTTTTTTGGATTCAGAGTACCATCCTAAAGTTGATGTCGAACTAAACATCTCTAATCAACTACTCAACGAATCCCAAAATAATTATGAAGTTGTTCTAAAAGCTACCATAAAAGCGACTATTGAAAACGAAACAGCCTTTCTTGTTGAAGTACAACAGGCAGGTACTTTCACTATCAAAGGCATCAAAGACGAAGAGCTCGAAAGAGTGCTAGAGTCTGCCTGTCCTAATGCTTTATTTCCATTTTTGCGCGAACAAGTGGGGCAATTAATATCTCAGGGTGGATTTCCAATAATTTTATTGCAACCCGTTAATTTTGATGCTATGTACGAACACAAGAAAGCTTCTAATCATATCGGTACTGGCAGCGTTAATTAAATATATAGAACATCAATTGGTGAATCCTTATGGTCTCAAGTCCAGATGCATTGACTATCCTTGGTGCAGGTTCATGGGGAACCGCACTTGCAACGCATCTGGCTAAAAAAAATCAAACTGTATTTCTTTGGGGTAGGGATGATGAACATATCGCATCAATAAAAAAAACAAATTGCAATTCTCGATATCTGCCAGGACTTACTTTAGCCGATAACATCATTCCAACAACTGATTTAAATTTTGTAGCCAATCGATCTCACAAATTTGTCATTGCTGTACCAAGCCACGCTTTTGATTCTACCTTAGTCACATTAAGAGATGAAGTTTCCCTGCCAGACGAGACCTTACAATTTTGTTGTGGCACCAAAGGAATAGATGCAACAAGCGGAAAATTCTTGGATGAAATTTTTAGACAAATAATGGGGCCATCCCCTCTTTACGGTGTCTTATCTGGCCCAAGTTTTGCTCACGAAATCGTCGCTCAGCTCCCTTCAGCGCTGACGATAGCTTCCGAAAAAACACAGGTCGCTAATCAGTTCGCGTCATGGTTTCGAATTCATCCTATTCGCATTTACACCACCACTGATCTCGTTGGAGTTCAACTTGGAGGAGCAATCAAAAATGTTGTTGCAATAGCAGCTGGTATTAGCGACGGTCTTCAACTCGGCATAAATGCACGTTCCGCGCTTATTACTAGAGGATTAGCGGAGATGGTTCGGATTGGTACCGCATTAGGCGGGCAAATCGAAACTTTTATGGGGTTAGCTGGAATTGGCGACATAGTATTAACATGCACCGATAATCAATCTAGAAACCGACGCTTAGGAGTCGGCCTAGGAGAAGGGAAAAGTTTATCTGAAATTATTAAGGAAATAGATCAGGAAGCCGAAGGCATCAACAGCACCCAAGCACTGTTTGATAAAAGTATCGCACTTGGTATTGAGTTGCCAATAACCGAGCAGATCTACCAGATTCTGTTTGAGGAAACCAGTCCTATGACTGCGGTTCAAAATTTACTCGATCGAGAGCCCCAGTCAGAGAATTAAAAAATCCGGAAATTAAATGACTACATAACTACATAAACTGTGCAGATATTTATCCAGTGCCGGGGGGGCTTGCCTGAATTGAATGTGGAATAATGCCAAGATCCAACAACCCATTGTGGTCAGAAACATTGTCTACTTGCAGAGATAAAAAATTATCCATTGTAAAAATCCGAGGTGGAATTGGCCCTAAGACTAGTGCTTGCAGTCTAGCAACCCAATGGGGTAGATTTACGATTTTACAATTGTGCTTGCCTGACTCTACCAAAAATTCGATTAGTTCACGAAATGTATAAATTTCAGGACCACAAAGATCAAAACGATAGCCCCCAAAACGAGTGGGTTCTTGAACTAATCGAATGATTGTCTCAACAACATCCCCTACAAAAACAGGTGCAAATCGCGTACTTGGGCACGGTAGAGGAAAAATTGGCATCCACCTGATCAAAGAGTTTAAAGTAGAAAAAAAGTGTTCGCCTGGGCCAAAAACTACAGAAGGCCGAATACTAGTTACAAACACTGATTCCGAATGATCATGAACCATATCTTCGCCATAACCACGACTCCTTAGATATCGACTTGGCGAACGGTCACTATCCGCTGGTAAAGCGCTCATATGTATATACTGCTTCACCCCTTCGCTATGACATAAATCCAATAATCGGAGAGGTAATTCTTGGTGCACAGTCTTAAAGCTTTCGGTTGAGGTCTCATTCAAAATTCCTACAAGATTAATCACAACATCTTGTTCTTTAAAAAAAGGGGCTAGCTTTTCCCGATCTGTATGATCACACAATGCTGTTCGCGCTGAAAAAGGTTTGAGCTTCTCAAGTCCAGTTTTGCTTCTAGCAATCAAGGTTACAAAGTGGCCCTGTCTCAAAAGCACCTTTAGCAAATTGGTTCCAATGAACCCACTAGCTCCAAATATCAATATTTTTTTATGTTCCATTTATTAGTGCATTACTACAAGCTACATTAAGTGTTTCTGCTCATTTCAAGTCTCAGTATCCTACGAGATCCAAATGAATTCTGAGTGAACAAACTACTAGTTGATAAATTTTCGATAAGAGATGTGTATTAGTTACGCTTTTTCCTATACCATCACAAGTTTGGACAAATGAAAATCGGAACTTCATTTATGGCTTATTTGAATTTAATTAGACTGTATCAACCATCGATCACCCATGAAAAGAAAAATAATTTTTCTCGTAAATTGGTCATGGCAATTAAGAGATTATCGACGATTCGGCATTGAACTGCTCTCAAAGCGCGGTTTTCAACCCGAAATATGGGATGTAGGTATTTTTTTTGAGTCAGATCCTGATTCAATTACCCACCCGTTAGTCTCCCTGCCACATTTAAACCATTGCGTTTTTAAAGATGTAGCTAGTCTGGGCCTTGCAATTGCAAACCTCCAGTCTACCGATTGCATTGTATCAACTTTTGCTGAAAATGGAGCGAATAACCAAATATTCAATAATATTCGGAAAATAGGTATACCGTATGGAATTAGTTTTCTATCAATGGAGCCGAATGATGTCCATACGGTAATCGATCGAGCTACTTCTATTTTTTTTCATTTTGTATCAGACTGGAAATTATTTCTACGTCGGATCTTTAGAAGAATAGGGCAGAATGTACAAATTGCAAATGATAGCGAGACTCTCCCATCTTTTATTATTGTCTCGGGTAAAGCTTGGACAAAGATTCATGCAGCGAGGAAATTTATTGTAACACCGTATCAGGGAAAAATTATCAATGCTCATAACTATGATTATGACATGACCCTGATTGGTCGAAATGAAAACGAGGCTCCATACGACTTTAATTCTAAGGAAGATTATGTTCTTTTTGTAGATCAATGTTTGCCCATACATTTCGCATTTTATCTTGTTGACGAAGACAAGGAGAATACATCCCGAAGAAAGAGTGGTGAATTACGAGAATCGGAACTAGAAAGTCTGCGGTATTGCGCAGTAGATATCTACTATCGTGAATTAAACCAATTTTTTTCTGAATTTGAAAGCAGAATGGGACTAAAGATTGTTATAGCAGCTCACCCAAAAAGCACAACAACTATTACAAATGAAAAATTTCCTGATCGTGAGGTCATTTTTGATGAAATAAACTCTATGGTCTATGGGGCAACATGTGTTTTGACCCACTTTTCGACTGCTGTGAGCTTCTCAGTTATCTATAAAAAACCTGTTCTACTTCTTGATTCGAGAAACTATCATTTACGGTGCCGACAAAAGATAAGGCGCTATTCTAAGACATTGGGCTGTCCAATCATTAATATTTCATCAAAAAGAAAAAAATTTTTTGTACCTAAAATTAACCAAAAAAAATATGATCAATATTTCACTGAGTTTGTTAAACATCCAAATTCCGAAAATACTTTACTGTGGGAAAATTTTTCTAATTACCTCGAGAAAAATTATTGACTGAAACATCATTGGTCGAGATTAAATCATCAGAGAAAATATCGTTTTTTTTATGACATCACATATCTTTTCAATATCAGCATATTTAAGAGTAGCAAAAGAGGGCAAACTTATTCCTTTGTTAGCCATTCGTTCTGCTACTGGGAAGTCTCCAGTTATCTTGAAAATCGGCTGTTTATGGATCGGTATGAATACAGGTCGTGCCTCTATATTTTGTTCTTCTAAAGCGTAAATAACCAAGTTCCTAACATTTTTTATTTTGGGTAGATCAATCAAGATCGTATATAACCAGTATGAGTGATTCGCCCACGCCTTCTCGCATGGCAAAACAACGCCGGGTACTTTCGACAACAAGCGGCTGTAACTCTCCGCAACAATTCTTTTTCTTTGAAGAATTTCCGAAAATTTTTCCATCTGTCCAACACCAACAGCTGCTTGAAGATTTGTCATTCGGTAATTGAAGCCCAACATGGTATGCCAATAACGTCTATTAGGGTCCATTCCATGATCGCGAAGCACTCTAATTTTCTCTGCTAACTGAAAATCATTCGTAACAACCATGCCACCTTCGCCTGTTGTTATGGTCTTATTTCCATAAAAACTAAATATTCCCATATCTCCTAGGGAGCCTACCTGAGAGCCATCAAATGTTGCCCCCTGCGCTTCTGCAGCATCTTCTATTACGCAAATTTCATGCTGCTTAGCTATCTCTAATAGCCTGTTCATTTGTGCCGGATGTCCATATAAATGAACTGGGATTACAGCCTTTGTACGTGGAGTAATTGCTGCAAAAAATAAGTCTGGGTCAATACACATGGTTTCCTCATCAATATCAACCAAAACTACAGTCCCTCCTGCATGCAAAACTGCGGTAGCAGTAGAAATAAAAGTAAGCGCCGGAACAATAACTTCGTCGCCACGACTTACGCCAGCTGCCAGAAGAGCTAAATGCAAGGCAGCGGTGCCACTACTGGTTGCTATACCAAACTTCGCATTACTGACCTCGGCAACTAGGGATTCAAATTTCTCAACGTATTTACCGCTCGAAGAAATCCATCCGCTCACAATGCAATCTGTAACATATCCAAGCTCTTTCTCATTCAAGTAAGGCTCAGATACTGGCAACCGCATCCGCTTATCAAGAACAATAATGTCGACAGCAATACCTATGTCATTCAATATTGGAATTGCCCTAACTTCATGAGACAATAGCTGAGCTATACTCTCGCTAGAGGTATCTTGTTTAGCAGTTTTTGCATTTCGGTTAACAATTTTTTCTAGTGGAGTTTTGCTATCTGCGCCCATCAAAATCGCTCTTCGCACATCGCCATCAGTAATCAACCCAATAAAACGTTGATTAGAACCATCTGAAACTAACGCCACCCCCAGCTCTCCGTTAGCAATTGCGACCGAGCCATCATGTAACGTTCCTGACAAATCAACTGTCATCAAAGGGATTCTGTCTTTATAGCTACCACTAATCACGATTGGATATTCTCATGTTCTCTAACTTACACTGAACGAGGTGCTTAACTTATTTTCGATCAATGATTTTTGATTTACTATGTCACTTAAGGACAAATTATATGCCTCTAGGATGAAGGGAACGGTAATCGGCTCTTCCACATGAGGCCAGAACCAAGAATCTGTGGTTACCGGTAAGTTTTGGTCCATCAGGCGATTGTTATCACTTACATGATAAGCACCTATATATTTTTTCACATCTGAAAAAAACTGTTTTCGGGAATAACCAAGCGCTTTCGAAGACACGTTTAAATGTCCAACATCGAGAAGGATGCCCAAATTTTCGCTCGAAACATCTTTCATTAATTGCGCCACTTCAGTGGCTTCTACCATCAAGAAAACCTCCCCACGACCGGTGGCAACATGTTCTTTTGTGACCACATTATTCTCTACTAACAATCCTACATTTCGTTTTTTCGCATAGTCATTTAAAAGCGAAATACTCTCTGTAAAGATTTCATATGCTACTTTTCGAGGTATAAGGTATTTTTTTTCTAACGATGCCTGCTGTTTAGGTCTTCCTAGAAGTTCTGGTGTCAAATCCATAGCAAAACCTGAATGAACGCTATAGAAAGGAGAATTGACCAATGAACACAAATCAATAGCTTTTTTGCAGTGGTCTCGACTTAATACAAGAGTCTCTTTGTTCGTAGCAGCTAGATTCAAGACAAAAGGAGTGGAAGGTGGCGGGAAATAGTTGTGAACTAACAGCCTATTCTTCTCCATTAAACCGTAAATAATATCAACATAATCATCACGCGCCTTAACACCCGAGCTCAATTCCAATTGATTGATTCCGATCTCTTGGCAGCTCTTTGCAATAACATCAAGTCGATTATCGCAAAAAACTCCGGTTGAAAAATACAATAATGATTTGGGCATTATCTTACAAGTGCTCGATATTCTTCTATTGTCGTAACATTGTACTCAACATTACTCATCAATAACTTTGCAGGCGGCTTTCCCGGAAAAGTCATCGCCCTAATAAAGCGCTCAACGTCATCGTCACTCCAGTCGGTTGATATATAACCGTCAAATGGAACCCTTCTTGAATAATATGATGATACTCCTCGTTGTGGGAGCCCTTTGCTATTATCTACAACAACCTTGTCGAATGCCTGGATAAAATGGTGGGCGCCTAAATTAACTAATTTTTCGAATAACGAATATCCTGTGTCGCTATCTTCGATTTCTATATTTTTTTGCAGTATTACATTGCCATCATCAAATTTATTGTTCATAAAATGATAAGTGATACCTGTTTTCTTCTCACCATTAATTATCGCCCAAGGGCTTGAAAATGTACCTCGATATTGTGGCAATAAGGATGGATGCAGATTCATTCCGCCATACCGACAACAATCTAACACTTGTTGGGGTATGCGATCTCTGTAATGAGCCGATACGGCGAAATCAGGTTTGAATTCAATAATTTTTTTAAATGATTGCCCATAAAATATGGCATCAGTTGAAAATGTAACGCGAGCTTTTTCTAGCGCCGATAACAAAGATCTATTTTCTTTCTGTTCATAGGTAAAGCAGAGAAGATTTTTTGCTACCAAGCCCAACCGCTCAAATAGTATCGGAAAAATCGCCGCTCCAGCGGTGCCATAAGCAAAATAAAGTACCTTCACAGTACTAAGCTAAGTTAGATCAGAAAAAACTATCAATGAGTCAGCCAATATAGGCCGTCGCGCAATCCGACCAATAACACTGTTTATTTGAGACGGTTTTATACCGTTAGATGGTCTTTTTAACGTCAAACAATCTTCGGTAATTAACTCACCTTCTTCTATTTTCCGTCTTGCAACAATGCTTCTTCGCATACCTAATGCAACGAACTGTTCGGCGGCGCTGGCTCTCTTAATACCATCTCCCAAAACAACTTCCGCATTACGAATGTGCTTTACCAATCTTTCAAACTCATCTGGATTTGCCGAAGCCATTTGGTCAGGTCCGGGTTTCCTTTTGTCCAAAGTGAAATGTTTCTCGATGATACATGCACCAAGAGCCACTGAGGTAATGCAGGCGATCTCGTTTTCGGTATGATCCGAATAACCTACCAAAGTATTAAACTTTTTCTGGAGAGTTGCCATTGCACGAATATTCGCATCGGCCATAGTTGAGGGATAGTTGGTTGTGCATTGAAGTAAAATCAACTGATCATTCCCTGTTTCCAGTATAGCCCTTACTACATGATCGACCTCATCCAAAGACGCCATTCCAGTTGATAGAATAATCGGTTTATTCTTCTTCGCAACATACTCTGCAAAACAAGGTTCGGCCGCATGCATAGATGAGAGTTTAAAAGCTGGGACACCCAGTTCGTCTAAAAAATCAACATCATTTATATTGTAGGGAGTAGACAAAAACATTATTTCTTCACTTTCACAAAATGATATCAACTCTTTATAGTCTTTCGGCTGAAGTTCAAGTTTTTTAAGCATTTCACGTTGGCTTTCATGTGGATCAGTAGTCTTGATCTGATACGACGCTTTAGGGGCATAAGTTGTAACTACTTCTTCTGCTCGGAAAGTCTGAAACTTTACGCAATCCGCTCCTATGTCTTTAGCAGAGGAAGCCAAAGCTTTTGCCTCATCTAAACTTCCATTATGATTTACTCCCGCTTCTGCAATTATTAAGCATGGATTATTTCCACCAACTAAATATCTACCAAGTGCGATCGTTTTCATGCACTATTTTTCATAGTGAAACTACATGTAGCCATGCTACATCTATTGTTTCTAATCCAATTTCTTTCATGAATGTTAATTCAATATGCGCGTCGAAGATCTGCTTCCATCATTTCAACTACCAGACCTTCGAAACTCCATTGCGTTTCCCAAGCCAATACATTCCTTGCCTTAGTTGCGTCTCCCCTCAAAAACTCCACGTCCACTGGCCGAAACAACTCTGGATTGATTTTAACTAATTCTCTTCCTGTAATTTCGTCGATACAGACCTCGTCCATATTGTCTCCCATCCACTTAGGCATCCATCCACAAACCGCTGCTGCATTTGTTACAAATTCTCGAACCGAATGATCATTTCCGGTCGACAAAACATAGTCATCCGAATGAGGATGTTGCATCATCAAATACATTCCCTTTGTATAATCTTCAGCATGTCCCCAATCTCTTCGGGCATCTAGATTACCGAGCTCAAGATATGCTGCTTTGTTTGTTTTCATCTGAGCAAAACTCCGGGTGATTTTTCTAGTCACAAATTCAAGGCCTCGAAGGGGAGATTCGTGATTGAAAAGAATGCCTGAGCACGCGAATATGCCATGAGCTGTGCGATAATTTACTGACATCCAATGAGAGTAAAGTTTTGAGACTGCATACGGGCTGGCTGGCTGAAATACCGACAATTCGTTTTGGAATGTATCACCATTATTGCCAAACATCTCCGAAGTCGAAGCTTGGTAGAACTTGATTCTAGGATTTATTGTTCTAATTGCCTCCAAAATATGTATTACACCAATGGTATTGACATGCGACGTGTATATTGGCTGTTGAAAAGAGGTAGCAACAAAGCTCTGAGCTGCAAGATTATAAACTTCGTCAGGTTCTATCGATTTGATGCCCATGATTATGTTTGACATTTCCATCAAATCAAAATCAATGAAACGAATATCTTCAAAAACTTTAAGTTCGCGTAGGCGCCACATACTATCCTGAGATGAACGCCTGGCAGCGCCCCAAACCACATAGCCCTGATTCAATAAATGCCGTGCCAAATATGCACCATCCTGGCCAGTGATTCCTGTTATAAGGGCTGTTTTCGGCATAAGCTCACCTATGGATGTACTTGTCGATTATCGGAATTATGGGTGCAACCAACATACTCTTCACACCCCTATAATTTCACAGAATTTTTTTGCGGTCTGACTCCAACTATAATTACGCGCTACTTTGGCCGCATTCTCCTGTATTCTCAACCGATCCTGGGGATTGTAACAAAGAAATCTTATCGCCTGGGTAATTGCTGCTGAGTTTGCGGACTCCACTATAAATGCGTTTTCCATATGAATTGCATATTCGGGAATAGCACCAACCGATGTCGTAACAACAGCACATCCACAAGCCATAGCTTCTAAAGGTGGCAATCCAAACCCTTCAAATAGTGATGGATAAACAAATATTTTCGTGTTTCGGAGCAAATTTGCTATATCTCGATCCGTCAATTCAGAATAAGTTGTAAAGTCAGCATTTAGCTTAGCTCGCTTCGAGCCTTGCAGGACACAGCAACTCAGAGACAACTCCTTAGAAATTTCCTGTAATGACTTTAACCCATAATCAAAACCTTTTCTTTTCTCAAAACCACGATACAAGGTCACGTCAGTGCTCCGTAAATCGCGCTCAACTGATGTCCGATTAACATTGAAAATCTCATCGTTTATTCCCAAAAATAAAACCTTTGGAATTCCAAGCCTTTCTTGTTCTATATGATCACGACTTTTTTTGCAAAGCGTTATAGACTTACTTGATTCAAATATTTCACGCCGCATTTTTACCACTGCATCGACACTATAATTTTCCACATGATGGTGAAAAACTGAGAACTTATTGCGCTGAGTGCGCCATAGTTCGTAAAAATTAAAAACATGATACCAAGAATTTAGCACCACTTTGTCTGCTCCATTAATGAAACGTTTCGGAGGTGAAAAGAAACAACGCCGGTAGGGCAGCAGCTTTTTGTAATCGTAAACCCAATTCAATTTTTGATATGTTATTTCTAGTGTGACCCATCGAAGGCAATAAAGAAATTTCTTGATCAAAGCTTTAAGGGGTTGCATTTGCTTACAATTTTCTGCAACGAATAAGCGATACCGTGGAATGATTGGGATGAAGATCACCACATCAATTGATCGATGTAATTCTCTAACCAGCTCATAAATCAGTCTCGATCCACCATCGAACTCATTGCTATTCAATATAAATACGATTCGGGGATAGTTCATATATTCGCGATCTTTCTTTAGGAATTGATAATGTCAGGAAATCAAATCATCACCAAGCCCCTCGTCTCTGGACAAATTTATTTTTTAAATGTTTCAGGCAAATAACTTAGCCTAAAACTATTTTATCAATTTAATTTTCCCTACCTTCGTTATTAATCGAGTTATACTACTCACAAACTGTAAGCAAAACATCTAAAATTTTCTATATCAGCTAGAAGGCTCATCAAATAACTCCTTAAGCTTTCTGGTAAGAGTATTTCGGCCCCAACCAATGCGTTGCGCCGCATTCTGTTTCCTGCCGTCAGTAAAATCTAATGTTGCCTGTAGTAGGATACGCTCAAATTCGGGGCCAAGCTGGGCGATTAGGTTCGCTTGACCATCACCTAATTTTTTTGTAACCAATTTAGTGAGCGCCATTTTCCAATCAATTTCTGGTGTTTCAGCCTTATCGGTATATGCCGAAAAATCTGCTGGTAAGTCCTCCTTGGTTATCAATCTTCCCGGTGCCATCACTGTCAAACGACGGCAAAGATTTTCGAGTTGGCGAACATTACCAGGCCAATCGGCATTGACAAAGATTTCCTCACAAAATGGGTCGAGTATTTTCGCTTCAGTCCCTAACTCAATCGATGCTTGATCCAAAAAAGCTCGAACTAGTTCCAATATATCTTCCCTACGTTCTCTTAATGGTGGTAAGGGAATCTCAATCACGTTGAGACGATGAAAAAGATCTTCCCGAAATTTGCCTTTGTTTACTTGTACCATTAGGTTTTGATTAGTAGCTGCAATAACTCTAACATCGGCTACTCTCTGCTGCCGACCACCCACTCGATAAAACGAGCCGTCGGACAGTACGCGTAATAGTCTAGTCTGCAAAGCTAACGGCATATCACCAATTTCATCAAGAAATAAAGTGCCGCCCTGTGCTTGTTCGAAACGTCCAATTCTTTGCGCCTCAGCGCCAGTGAAAGCTCCTTTCTCGTGCCCAAAAAGTTCTGTCTCAAGCAATTCTGATGGTATCGCAGCTGTATTTATTGCCACCAGATCATGATCAGAGCGTGGACTACTCCTATGTATAGCCCGAGCCACTAACTCCTTCCCGGTTCCCGATTCCCCAGTTATCAAAACATTCATAGTGGTGTTCGAGAGACGGCCGATTAACCGATAAACTTCCTGCATAACCGACGCCGAACCAATTAGCTCTTCTTTTGAATCCATCAGCGAGCCCGTACTTTTTCTGATATCACCGACTAAAGCTCGCTTAACAATAATCGTTGCTTCATCGAGATCAAAAGGCTTGGATAGATACTCAAAAGCGCCGGAGCGATAGGCAGATATGGTGCTTTCTAAATCACTATAAGCTGTCATAATGATGACTTGAATTTTTGGGAATTCAACACGAAGAGTTTCCAGAAACCGTATCCCATCGGTTCCCCGCATTCGAACATCTGTAAGGATAACCTTTGGTTGCTCCACAACTACTCTTTCAAGCGCCTCATCAGCGCTGCTAAACTGTTGAACCGACAAACCGGCATCCGTAAATGTCCGCCTTAAGACCCACCTAATGGACGCATCGTCATCAACCACCCACACTTGGCTACTATTCATCATCAGAACGATACACTGGCAACAAAAAAGTAAATCTAGTCTCACCAGGATTACTCACACATTCAATAGTGCCGCCTTGGTTGCCAACTATTTCCTGCGACAAAGTTAGTCCTAGCCCCGTACCACCGATTCGGCCGGTGATCATCGGCAAAAATATTTTGTCTTGAATTTCTTTTGGTATCCCTGGTCCGAAATCCGTAATAGTAGCTTCAAGAACGTGTCGGTGGCGTCGTCCAGCAACCGTCAATTGTCGTTGTACTCGAGTACGAAATTTTATTTGTCCTGATCCGTTAATTGACTGGGCGGCATTGCGGGCTACATTCAAAAAAGCTTGTATCAAATACTCTTTTTGGCCTCTAAAATCTGGAATACTAGGATCATAATCGCGTGTAACATTCAGTTCAGTTCCAAACTCGACTTCTATCAAATAACGAACTCTTTCAAGCGCTTCGTGCAAATTAAATTCCTTCGACACAAGGGATTTTCTAGGGCTTACCATCCGATCAACCAGCTTAGCAAGACGATCCGCCTCATCGATAATGATTTTGGTATAGTCCTTAAGCTCTGACACATTTAACCGACGATCAAGTAATTGGGCCGCACCACGCAACCCCCCGAGTGGATTTTTAATCTCGTGAGCTAAAGCTCGAACAATCTCGTGCGTAGCAGATTTTTGCTCTCGCCACTCCGCCTCTCTTCCCAAGGGTTCAGCGGTAGCTATCTCAGCTACCACCCAAGAAATTTTAGGCCCAGCGAAAAAAGGAGATATCGTACAATTAATTCTCACGGTCTCGTCATTCTCATATAGGAATGATTTTCTAATTTCAACCTCACGAAACGTGGTAGTATGGCCTCCGATTGCTGCCATCACGGCACCTTGTAATACTGTTTCCATACCTAAAAATTCTTTAGCCGAGCGCCCTAAAAATCGCTTAGCGCTTACATCGAAAAATCCTTCTGCTGCATTATTCATATAAAGCAAGCGGCCTTTTTTATCTAAAAGCAAAATTCCAGTTACTAAACCATCTAACAATTCCAGGCCAGATAATCCGGCAACAGATTGGGCATTACCACTAACTAACATAGTAAAAAAATAACAACTGGGTTGGCTAAACTGTGGCCGCCAACATTTTGCAAAGAGATCAAACGCTGTAATACATAGAGAACTCCAGGGGATGAGTGGCTTGTCGAAGATTTTGTACCTCATCCATCTTGAGAGCTATGTATGAATTAATCATTTCATCGGTCATTACGCCTCCGACTTTCAGAAAATCCCTATCGCTGTCCAATGATTCCAGTGCCTGGTCCAAGGCATGGCAGACGGTAGGAACTTTCGCCTCTTCTTCTGAGGTCAAATCATACAAATCCTGCTCCATTGGTTCACCAGGATGAATTCTGTTCTGTATACCATCGAGACCGGCCATAAGTAAGGCGGTGAATGCGAGGTAGGGATTTGCTGTTGAATCAGGGAAACGAATTTCGATGCGTCTAGCCTTAGGGTTTGACACATAAGGTATACGACACGAAGCTGATCTGTTTCTAGCTGAATAGGCTAATAACACCGGGGCTTCAAATCCCGGCACAAGCCGCTTATAGCTGTTAGTACTTGCATTTGTAAAAGCATTCAAAGCTTTTGCGTGTTTAAATATACCTCCTATATAGTGCAGGGCTGTAATGGAAAGTCCACCATATTCATTACCTGAGAACACCGCTTTAGAGCCATCAAATATAGATTGATGAACGTGCATCCCGCTGCCATTATCACCAACCAGAGGCTTTGGCATAAATGTCGCGGTGAGGCCATAATTATGAGCGACGTTATGAACACAATATTTATATGTTTGTAGCTGATCAGCTTTAGCAACCAATGTATCATATCGGGTACCAATTTCTCCTTGGCCTGCCGTCCCAACCTCGTGATGATGCACCTCAACATTTAACCCCATGTCCGCCATGGCCAAACACATTGCTGATCTCACATCCTGAAGTGAATCAACCGGCGGCACTGGAAAATAACCCCCTTTAACTGATGGCCTATGCCCAGTATTACCGTCTTCAAAATCTCGCGAAGAACTCCAAGCAGCCTCGTTTGATTCTATATGATACGATGCTCCGCTGATTTCATTGGCCCATGTTACTGAATCAAAAACAAAAAACTCTGCTTCAGGACCAAAATAAGCGGCGTCACCAATACCGGTTGATTTTAAATAAGCTTCGGCTTTTTTTGCTATCGATCGGGGATCGCGTTCATAGCCTTTCATGGTGCTTGGTTCGATAACGTCACAACGCAATAATAAGGTGGTATCCTGCAGAAAAGGATCCAACACGGCAGAACTAGAATCCGGCATTAAAATCATATCGGACTCATTAATCCCCTTCCACCCCGCTATAGAGGAACCATCAAACATCTTACCTTCTACAAACGTATCATTATCAAGCGCGCTCGCAGGTATCGACACATGTTGTTCTTTTCCTTTCGTGTCAGTAAACCGAAAATCGACGAACTTCACTTTTTTTTCCTGAACCATCTCCAGGACATCTTGGAATGACATTTGCCACCTCCCAATTGGTTTGAATATTGATTAATTGTGCAATTAGCAATCGATATTTTCCGTAGACGCTGTATCAAATCTCTATCAAAAGCCTTAATCACCCTAGTAATATAGGTAGCAATTTCCATGCCATACAAAAATCATCGGGTTTAAGCCCGATCTGCACTATTATAGAGCATACTTATAACTTATGCACAAATAAAGGGCATTCAACGCTGTCAAATTGGGCTAACGAACTCGGATATGAATCAAGCAACCTCCATCCTCGGCCTCCGTACAAGAAACAACCTCATGGCCTTCAAGCCTGCACCATGCTGGTATGTCAGATAGCGCGCCAGGGTCGGTACAAAAAATCTCAAGCTCATCACCTGAACAAAGAATAGCTACCCTTTTTTGCGTGTTAATAACAGGCATTGGACACAGTAAGTTTCGAGCGTCTAATTGATATAAGGTCACAAATACCATTCCTCTTTGATTTGATCGGCCTTGAATGGGGGAACTGTTATGTGCTTCTCGGAGCCATTGGCGTTTGTGGCTACAAACGATACCACGTTCGCATCTTTACCTTGACCAAATCGGGAGGCTATTTTAGCAGCAAAAGAAAAATCGATTTTGTTAGCATCGCCCTGGAGTAGAGTGATCGGGCCTTTGTGACTTACCATCAATAAATGATGAAACTTCTTTCTGTAGCCCATTAGATAATTTGTTTCGCCTTTATCGCGCGAAATTATCATCTTAAAATCCCGATTCGGTCTTAAATGCCTACCAACTTTTAATAACATAATGTCATCAATATCATAGTCCTTAACACCACGGCTCTGCCATAGATCTCTCATCTTTGAGCTGTAGCTTGCATCCGTCAAAAAACAACAACCTCCGGCTGGCTGGGAAAATTCCTTAATATTTAATTTCTTAGCAAGATTTATTTGTGGTTTTCGGCTACGTCCAGTGAAATTCAAAAGCTTTTCTCTATCAACCCACCCTTCCAATTCTGGCTTTGACGGCAACTGTGTTTGTGCCGAAAGAGGCCTTAACAATAAATCATCAGCGCCAGATTCCTTTTGAACAATAGGAAAAGTCGAACGACGCTGCGACATCGGTCGCTGGCCCAGCACTTCTCCAGTAATAATGAAATCAAAATTATTTTGTTCCATCCACTGTTTGGCTTTTCTAACCATAAATGACTTACAATCAAGACAAGGGTTTAAGTTTGCGCCATATCCATGGCGGGGGTTGATTACAACGTTTTTGTACTCGTCGATAACATCTATAATATGTAGGCGTATACCTAGCTTTTCCGCTACCCAAAGGGCGTTATTTCGCCTACCTTTTTTATTTTTTCGAATTGCATGAGTGTGGCCCTCGACACAAAAACCAGTAAAAAAGTTAAGTCCTTCAACGTAAATACCCTGATTCTTTACTAGGCGGGCAGCGAGCATTGAGTCAAGCCCTCCAGAAATAAGTGCTACCGCTTTTTTGTTTCTATTTACCATAATCGGCTATTATGATGCAGTTCCTCGTTATAGTTATTCTAGCAAGCCTTACAAACGGCTATAATTTACGATTATCCACTAACTTAATGAACGCTTATCCTTGCAATTTCAAAGGATAATATTGAGCCTACACCACTATTGGGCCGATCAGGGTTGCTTAATCCTGCAGCCCTACGATATGGAAGTGGGGGCAGGCACATTTCATCCGGCCACCTTTTTGGGTGCTGTCGGACCAGAACCTATGATGGCAGCCTATGTTCAACCGTCTAGGCGCCCAACAGACGGTAGATATGCCCAGAACCCTAACCGCCTGCAACGATATTTTCAATACCAAGTCATACTAAAACCATCACCTGACAACTTTCAGCATCTCTACCTCAAGTCTCTCCAGGCACTGGGTATTGATGGGCAAATTGATGATATCCGATTTGTTGAAGACGATTGGGAATCACCCACTTTAGGGGCATGGGGCCTCGGTTGGGAAATTTGGCTAAATGGAATGGAGATATCCCAGTTTACGTATTTCCAACAGGTTGGCGGCCTTGATTGTCGACCAATAACTGGGGAAATTACTTATGGCTTAGAACGTATAGCACTTTACCTTCAAGGCGTAGATAACGTGTTTGATCTTCAGTGGAATGATAAATACTCTTATGGAGATCTTTACAAAAATAATGAAGTAGAGCAGTCGGCTTATAATTTCGAACATGCTGATGTTGGCGAGCTCATTTCTAAATTTGAAGCTTGTGAGAGAGCAGCAAAAAAATTAATACGCCTTGAACTACCGCTTCCTGCCTATGAGCATGTTTTGAAGGCGTCCCATGCCTTCAATTTATTAGATGCTCGAAGAGCGATTGGAGTAACCGAGCGCTCTCGATATATAGGCCGAGTAAGAAATTTAGCCCGAGACACAGCGAGTGCTTATCATGCAAGTCGCGAACGATTAGGCTTTCCAAAAAAAATTTAAAGGTCTGGAATCATGAGTAACAAGGTTAAGGATTTGGCATCTTCTGCAAGCTTATTGATAGAGCTCGGTACCGAAGAACTTCCGCCAATTTCACTTTGTCATCTTGCTGAATCATTCGCTGTATCAATAGCTTCTTCTCTTTCAAAAATTGGTTTATGCGACCAAAAACCGAAATGGCTCGCTACGCCAAGGCGATTAACAGTGCTGATACCGGGCGTTCCATTAAGGCAACCAAATACAATAAGTGAGAAGCGCGGCCCGGCGCTTTCTGCAGCGTTCGATGTAGATGGAAGCCCCACCAAGGCGGCGTTAGGCTTTGCAAAATCCTGCGGAGTTACCTTAAACAAACTCAAAAAAATCGACGATGGCAACGAAATGAGGCTCGTTTTCCGAGCTCGGAAGGCTGGCACAAAAGCAAGCGTACTTATACCAGAATCCATTAATGAGGCCATATCGAACCTTCCCATTGCAAAGCGGATGCGCTGGGGTAATGGTAACGCGGAATTTGTGCGTCCCGTACATTGGGTCGTAGTAATGCACGGTATTTCTAATATCCCATGCCAAGTGCTAGGCGTCAATTCACAAACACAAAGTCAAGGCCATAGGTTTCTTTGTGAAGCTCCAATCCAAATAAAAAGTGCCGATACCTATGCTGAAACATTAAAAACACAAGGATTTGTCATCGCCGATTTTAAAGAACGTCGTACCATGATTCAGCGTCAGATCGATGCGCTAGCCAAAAGGGTAGGAGCACAACCCGTGGTCGAAGATACATTGCTTAACACCGTTACAGGGTTAGTGGAATGGCCACACTCAGTGATTGGAAATTTTGACCCGGAGTTTTTAAAAATTCCCTCGGAAGTTCTTATTTCATCTATGAAGGATCATCAGAAATTTTTTCACCTCACTAATCAACAGGGCGAATTACTGCCAAAATTTATTGCAGTATCTAACATTAAGAGTAAAAAAATCAGCAGGGTCCGAGCAGGAAATGAGCGGGTCTTAGGGGCACGGCTATCGGATGCTAAATTTTTTTGGGATGAAGATAGAAAAACTCCCTTGGCTGAATGGGTCGAACAGCTAGGCGGAATAAGTTTTCATGCACGTCTCGGAACGCTTTATCAAAAAACACAACGAATAGAAAAACTTTCTATTCTAATTGCAAAAAAACTCGGTTGGGCTCAACATCGCGTCGCACGATCGGCCTTGCTATGTAAAGCCGATTTAGCGAGTCAAATGGTCAATGAGTTTCCAGAGCTCCAAGGGACAATGGGCTATCATTATTCTCGTGAAAATGGCGAACTTAAAGAAGTGTCAATAGCCATAGCCGAACATTACTTGCCTAAACATGCGGGAGATAAGCTCCCAACTTCTCGTGCCGGTAAAATCTTGGCGCTGGCCGACCGAATTGATACGCTGACTGGCATCTTTGGCGCTGGAGAAGAGCCAACCGGGGAGCGAGATCCCTATGCTTTGCGGCGCGCAGCTCTTGGCGTCATTAGAATCTTGATCGAAAAAAGATTACCTCTTAATCTAGTCGACCTAATTAGCCTCAGTTACTCAACCTTCACGGAAAACGATTACGATATAGATAAAACCAGGGCTTCCCGGATTTTACAGTTTATTACAGATAGATATTACAATTATTTCGCTGCCTCTGGATATACAAAAGATGAAATCAATTCTGTATTAGCGACCGGAGCAGTTGTACCGAGGGATTTTGCTAAACGTCTCGATGCGATATCTAGTTTTCGTAGCAACCCATCTGCCACAAGTCTTTTGGAAGCAAATAAACGCATTAGTAATATCTTGCGAAAAGCTGATATCAATCTACTGTCAGGAATTGATGATACTCTTTTTAAACATGAAGCAGAGGGATCTCTTGCTAAAACGCTGGTTGAAATTTCAACAACAATATCACCGCTTATTCAAAGAGGAGAGTACAAAAAATCCCTAAAACAGCTTGCTATGCTACGCAAGCCCGTTGATCGATTCTTCGCCGATGTGATGGTTCTAACAGATGATGGCCCTTTGCGAAAAAACAGGCTGGCTCTGCTAAATCAATTGGGCGGACTACTGAACTCAGTTGCGGACCTCTCTAAACTACAACCTAAAGCCACTAAGGGTTGATATAAACATTGGAAAATTTAATATGCCATTTGTGATACTTGACCGAGATGGCGTTATTAATGTTGAATCTAAAAATTACATCAAATCGCCAGATGAATGGGAGGCTATACCTGGAAGTTTGGAAGCGATAGCGCGGCTACACCGTGCAGGTATCCGGGTTGTGATCGCAACAAATCAATCTGGAATAGAGAGAGGTTTGTTTGATATCAGTACACTCAACCGAATCCATAAAAAAATGATTCGTCAGGCCCGAGATTGGGGCGGCAAGATAGACGCGATATTCTTTTGTCCACACGCCCCTGAGACAAGATGCGATTGTCGAAAACCGAAGCCGGGTTTATTGTTGGAGGCCAGTGGTCGCCTAGGTGAGCCACTATCTGATACTCCTTTCGTAGGAGATTCGGTGTCCGACATAACAGCAGCTAGAAGTGCCGGTGCTCGACCGATCCTCGTAAAGACGGGTAGTGGCCTATCTACATATACCGAACTCATGCGCAACAAATATGAGGCTCTTGATGAGGCGGATATTTTCGACAATCTATTAAGTTTTGTCGACAGCTTTATAATCTCTGAGTACAAAAATTAGACTAGTTGACCGTGAAATCGCGCGACCATCTTTCCCGGAGAGAACCCAAAACCATCTGGGTGAGATCCCTGTTGTTCTTCCTAGGCATGGTAGCTTCGGCCATTGTATTTAGTCCCTTTGTGATCATGAGCGGTGTTTTGCCCATCATTCCTAGGATGCGTTTTATAGGCTTATGGGCGAAATTCATATCCATGTGGCTTCGAATAACTTGCAAAATTAATTACAAGGTGGATGGTTTAGAGTATTTACCAAAGTCGCCCGTTGTTGTTCTTTCAAAACACCAGTCCGCGTGGGAAACGATAGTTTTCCAAAACATTTTACCCCCACATACTTGGGCTTTGAAAAGAGAAGCTCTCTGGATCCCGTTTTTCGGCTGGGGCCTTGCTACCACAAAACCCATTGCCATTAATCGAGGGAAACGCTATAAAGCCTTGGATCAGTTAATCACTCAGGGCGTCGAGCGATTGGCCGAAGGGCGCTGGGTTGTAATCTTTCCTGAGGGTAGCCGCATGACCCCAGGACAACAAGGGAGCTATTCTCCGGGCGGTGCAATGCTCGCAATTAAAGCTGGTGTCCCGATCATACCGATTGCCCAAAATGCAGGAGTATATTGGGGGAGGAGAAAATTTAAAAAGTATCCCGGGACAATCTCAGTGTGCATCGGACCCGCTATTGAGACCCGAGGAAAAAAGATTCGTGAGGTGAATAAAGAGGCCGAGACTTGGATCGAGAACAAAATGAAAACATTGGTTAGCGAATTTTAAGGTTTAAGATATGATGCCATTTGTGCAAACTGCTCTATGGATAAGTTTTCTGCTCTCAACTGTGGATCAATACCAAGCTTAACCAGAACTTCCTCCGCTTTATAATCTTTCAAAGAATTTCGCAAGGTTTTGCGTCGATGTAAAAAAGCGTCTCGCACTAATCTTGCAAAAAATTCTGGATCTACGCTTGGGCCAATGGGTTTCGCCCTACGGCGAAATCTAACCACCGAAGACCATACCTTAGGAACGGGATGGAAAGCGTCAGGACTAACCTCAAAAAGTGTTTCAACTGAAAAAAAACGAGCAATGTTTACCGTTAAACGCCCGTAACTACGACTGCCTGGCTCAGCGGTGAGTCGCTCCGCTATCTCACGCTGAAGCATGAAAGTCATCTCCCGAATGGATTTCACATGCAACAACAAATGAATTAATAATCGTGATGATATGTTATATGGAAGATTTCCAACGATTAGAAGCCTATGTCCCGCCTCTTTTGCCAGTGCCGAAAAATCAAAATCTAGCACATCACATTGGCGGATCGTTATAGAAGGACGGCCCGCATAACGTTTAGACAGTGTCGCAACAAGGTCTCTATCAATTTCAATAAGTTCAATTTTTTTGTATCTTTCAACTAAAAAATCTGTCAACGCTCCGTGCCCAGGACCAATCTCTACTACGAGGTCGCAAGAACTGTCATCAATATTTTCAATTATTCGGCGGATAATAGGTTTGTGCCGAAGAAAATGTTGACCAAAGCGCTTTCTAGCGATCGGGCTAGTGTTTACCACAAGACATGGTCTCCGCGAATTTGAGTGCCGCAATTAGGCTCTCTGTTTTCGCCCGCCCCGTACCGGCAATATCGAACGCGGTACCATGATCAACTGATGTGCGAATAAAGGGTAGGCCGAGTGTAACATTTACTGCGAAGCCACCTCCATGGTGCTTAACAACAGGAAGGCCTTGATCATGATACATGGCAACAATCACATCGAATTTAGAGTAGGCCGTTTTTCGAAACGCGGCGTCTGCTGGCAAAGGGCCCTCCAACAAAACACCTTCTGCTACTAACCTCTCCAGTACCGGTTCTATAATCTCGATTTCTTCCTTTCCGAGGTGTCCGGATTCACCGGCATGTGGATTCAACCCACATACACCAATAGCTGGCTTGGCGATCCCAAAACGGTCTTTCAGGCTCCCGTTGATTACTCTTAACACGTTTTCAAGATGTCCTTGCGTTAAAGTGGGTGCAACTTCTAAAAGGGGCAAATGAATTGTTGCCAAGGCCACACGAAGCTTATCATTCACGAGCATCATCACTGGAGTTTTAACTCCCGCTCTTTCAGCAAAGAATTCAGTATGCCCGAGAAAATTATACCCTGCTTCTCGTATCACGCTCTTTTGTACAGGCCCAGTGACGATGGCTGCTGATTGACCAGACCTACAGCTCTCGTATGCATTGTTCAGCATTGCCATAACGTAGTCGGCATTTCTCGAGTCCGGTTTGCCGGGCAGGCTTGGGACGGCCATTGAAACATGGTTCAAAGTTGCAGTTCCGCCAGGACCAACTAATTTGTTTTCACTATAAATAAGATCAATGTCCAATAGTCTTGCTCGCTGCAGAAGAAGCTCTGCGTCTCCTACTACGACGAGAGGAAACTCGAGCGAGTGCTGCAAAACTTGAAGGACAAGTTCAGGCCCAATACCAGCTGGTTCTCCAGTAGTGATTAAAATTGGAGCGCTGTTTTTGTTATTGCGTTCTGACCTCATCTTTATTGCTATGAAAA